>JAZQDL010000097.1:0-13702 GCA_045546835.1 Faecousia sp. | reverse complement strand
AGAAACTTATAGCTTGCCTCAAATGCTGGCTGTGAGCAATGTTAATGTGGGCGATGTGGTTGAGGTCAAGCTTAACTGCAAATCTAACGAAAAGGGCACAATGAATATCAGCGCAGCCATTGTAAATGAAGAAGTGTTCCGGAAAGGCTATGATATTCTGAATACCTCCACATTGGAGCTGACCAAATTTAAGAATACTCGCGTGGAAGGCACGATCCAATGTGACCGGGACGGCGTGCTTTACACCTCCATTCCCCAGAACGGGAACTGGGTCGCTACTGTTGACGGACAGCCTGCTGAAACCGTTATGATCGGCGGTGCAATGGTTGGTGTACTGGTAACAGAAGGTTATCACACGATTGCCTTCCGTTATCAAAACAATGCCTTTGCCCTGGGCTGGAAGATCACCCTCGCCTGCGCCCTGATCTTCACAGGACTGTATTGGGTCTACTATAAACCAGACTGCAAAAAATTTACCGGCAAATTTCTGAAAAAATGAACTGCTCAAATAGCAAAACTGCCTTCCGATTGGAAGGCAGTTTTTTATTATGCAAGTGAAAGAAGGAGATACATAACGCCGTAGGCAATACAGAGGGCAGCGATGACAAAGAGCATAGGTTTGAACATCATTTTGACAGCACTGATATAAGTCTGCCACTGCTCCTTGAAGCTGGCTCTGTACTGACTTGGCTTTCCGGACAAACCGGGACTGGAGACGCCGGACATATCCGCAAGGGATCTGCCGTCGTCAACATAAACCACTTTTTCCTTCTTATTTTTGATGCCCATATCCTTACTCCTGATTCAGCAGGTGGCAAGCGGCAAAGTGACCGGGCTCACACTCTCTGTATTCCGGAGGGATATGCTTACAAATTTCCTTTGCATAGGGGCAGCGTGTATGGAACCGGCAGCCCTTGGGGGGATTGGCGGGACTGGGAATATCGCCCTCCAGCTTGATCCGGTCCATCTTGACCGTGGGGTCAGGATTGGGAACAGCGGAGAACAGTGCCTTGGTGTAGGGGTGCAAGGGATTGCGGAAAATGTCATCCTTTGTACCAAACTCCATCATTGCACCTAAGTACATAACGCCAATCTTATCGGAAATAAACTTAACCACGGAAAGATCGTGGGAGATGAACACATAAGCAAGGTTCATCTGCCGCTGCAGATCCTTCAGCAGGTTAATGATCTGTGCCTGAATGGACACATCCAGTGCAGAAACCGGCTCGTCACAGATCACCAGCTTGGGGTTCACTGCCAGCGCGCGGGCAATACAGATTCTCTGGCGCTGACCGCCGGAGAACTCGTGGGGGTAGCGCTCATAGTAGTAGTCCCGCAAGCCGCACTTTTCCATCAGGTCCAGCACATAGCCCTTGATCTGATCCTTGGGAACGATCTTATGGACTTCTACCGGCTCACTGAGGATGCCGCCAACGGTGCTTCTGGGAGGCAAGGATGAATAGGGGTCCTGGAAAATGATCTGCATTTTTTCACGGAAGGGACGCATCTGCTTAGAATCATAGTCCGTGATATCCTCACCGTCAAAGATGATACGACCGCCGGTGGGCTGGTGCAGCTTCAAAATGGCACGGCCCGCAGTGGTCTTACCGCAACCGGATTCGCCAACGATACCAAGGGTCTCGCCTGCATTCAGCTTAAAGGAAATATCATCCACAGCCACAAGCTCTTTTGTGACCTTGCCGAACATTGTTTTCTTAATGGGGAAGGTCTTGCGCAGATGGCGCACTTCCAGAACGCAGTCAGGATCATAGGGCTTTGCAAAGTCCCCCTCCATCTGCTGCTTTCTCTTTTCCAGATATTTTTCCTGCTCTAAAGCATCATCGTACACCACTTTGGAGCAGTCCGTGGCTTCATAATTCAAAACTTTTTCTTCAGCCATTTTCTTTCTCCTCGTCGTACAAATGACAGGCAACAAAGTGTGTGGGGCTCACCTGGATCATACCGGGGTATTCACCGGAGCATTTTGCGGTACACTTTGCGCATCTTTCCTTAAAGTAGCAATGATTGGGCATATTAATGGGGTTCGGAACATTGCCGGGAATGTTATACAGCTCTGTGCTGTCGTCCAAGGTCATAGTGGGCTTGGACTTCTGCAGGCCGATGGTATAGGGATGTCTGGGATCCTGGAAGATCTCATAGACAGTTCCCTTTTCAATCACCTTACCGGCATACATAACCACAACATAGTCCGCCATTTCTGCGATCACGCCCAGATCGTGTGTGATCAGCAAAATAGAGCCGTCGATCTTTTTCTTGATGTCCTGCAGCAGGTCAAGGATCTGTGCCTGAATGGTCACATCCAATGCAGTGGTGGGCTCGTCGGCAATGATCAATCTAGGCTCTGCAGCCAGTGCCATTGCGATCATAACACGCTGGCGCATACCGCCGGACAGCTCGTGGGGAAATGCCTTGTACACATTTTCCGGAATGATACCAACCAGACGGAGCATCTCCTCAGACTTTGCCTTAGCCATTTCCTTGGTTGCGCCGGGAACGTGGATCAGGGTCACCTCATCCAACTGCTCACCGATGGTGAAAATGGGATTTAGAGAAGTCATAGGCTCCTGGAAGATCATAGCAATCTGCTTACCGCGGATGCGATGGATCTCATTGATAGGCATCTTAGCGATGTCGTAGACCTTCTCTTCCATCTGGAACTGACCTTCTGCACCCTCTGCAGGGATCGGCTCGCCTTTTTCGTCCCGCTTGTAGTCATATGCCTTAAAGCGGATAGAACCCTGTGTAATCTGTCCTGTGGGGCCCTGAATCAGCCGCATAACAGACATACTGGTAACAGACTTACCGCAGCCAGACTCGCCCACAACGCCAACGACTGCATTCTTGGGCACATCGTAGGACACACCGTTGACTGCCTTCACAACACCCTGTTCTGTAAAGAAGAAGGTGTGCAGATCGTCGATCTCCAGCAAATTTGCCGGGTTCTTCATTTCGGTCAGGAATTCTGCTTCCTCAGCCTTACGGTTCTTATAAGCCTCAAGGCGCTTCATTTCCTTATTGTTTGCCTTTGCAATGGCACGGATCTCTCTGCCGCTGAGATAGCCCTTTGTGTTCTTTGTATCACTCATAGCTTATCTCCTTCCCTTCGGGTCGAGGGCATCGCGCAGACCGTCACCCACAAAGTTGAAGCCCAGAACGGCAATGACGATGCAAATACCGGCAGGCACCCACACATACCAGTGGTTCTGCAGAACATCCTGATTGGTGGAAATAATGTTGATCATTGTACCCCAGGCGGCATAAGGAGCTTTGACGCCCAGGTTCAAATAGGACAGTGTTGCTTCATACAGGATCATACTGCCAAGGCTCAGTGTCATCTGAACGATCAGCTGGGGCATAACATTGGGGACAAGGTGCTTAAAGATCTTACGGGATGTGGAATATCCCATAGCCTCTGCTGCAACCATATATTCCTGCTCACGCAGGGACAGGATCTGACCTCTGACCAGACGGGCAGTGCCGGTCCAGGAAATGAAGGTCAGGTAGATCATCAGTAAGTAAATACGGTACTTTGCATCAATATCAGAAGCATCCAAAATGGTACTGATAATCAGCAGGATCGGGACGCCGGGCAGACACATCAGCACATCGCAGATACGCATAATGATGTTATCGATGGCGCCGCCGAAGTAGCCCGCAATACCGCCCAGAACAACACCCAAAATAGTGATCAGGAACACGGCAATAAAGCTGACGATCAGGGAGATTCGTCCGCCGTACATCAAGCGGACAAAAACATCATAGCCTTCGTTGTCGGTGCCCAGAATGTGCTCTGCAGAAGGAGGTGACAGGAAGTTATCCTTCAGATACTTCTCTGTGGTCTGACGGACTGTATATTCCTGCCCGTCGACGGTATATGTGCTCACAGAGCTGGCGTATTCCGTCTTACCGCTTTCATCCAGCTCGATCTCGCCCCACTGGGTATAGACCAGCGGACCGACAAAGCTGAACAGGAACAGGCTGATCACCATAATCAGACCGATAATACTCAGTCTGGAACGAAAGAAGCGCCGCACCACCATACGGGTGGGAGACATCAGCCGAACATTTTTATCGAGGGGCAGCTCTGTATCCACAGCTTCTTCATTTTTCATTTCAAGCTCTTCCATTCAGCGCCTCCTCACTCAAGTTTTACTCTGGGGTCAACCAGGCCGTACATCAGGTCAGCCAAAAGAACACCCAGTACGCTCAATAGTGCCAGGAACATATTGTAGCCCATAATAAAGGGGATGTCGCCACGGTTCATAGCATCCAGTGCAATGTTACCGATACCGGGCAGGTCGAAGACCTGCTCGGTAATGATCGCACCGGAGAAAAGGCTGGGGAGCAATCCTGCCAGTGAGGTCACCAGGGGGATCAGGGTGTTACGGAAGGCGTGCTTATTGATAACAACGCTTTCCTTCAGGCCCTTTGCCCGTGCCGTACGGATATAATCCGAATTCAGGACCTCCAGCATATTTGTTCTGGTCATTCTCATTCTGGCACCGATACTCAGGATCACAATGGTCAAAATGGGAATGAACATATGGTACATCTGGTCCAGCAGCAGCTGAATTCCGTTAAAGGATGCTGTTGCATTCACCAGTCCCGAGGGCGGAAACCATCCCAGCTTCAGTGCCAATGCATCTTTGAGCATCTGACCAAAGAAGAAGGAAGGCAGAGAAATACCGATCATAACCAGAATGGTCACGATATAGTCCCGAAGGCTGTACTGGTGTCTTGCTGCAGTAATGCCCAAGGGGATCGCAATCAAAAATTCAAAAATGGTTGCGATCAGGGACACGGCGAAGGACACACCCATATGCTCGGTGATGACCCGTGCTACGGGAATACCGTAGACAAAGCTCACGCCCAAGTCGCCCTGTGCCAAAGCAGTCAGCCAGCTGAAATAGCCTTTGAGAATACCCTTAACACTGTTATCGCCCAGGCCGTACATTTCATACATTGCCTGTACGGTTTCTTCACTGACGGTGGCGCCGCCCTGATTGATGGCGTTGATTTTATCCTGGATAAAATCAACGGGCATCAAACGGATCAGAAAATAGATAATCAGGGAAACGCCCAGCAGGATCAAAACCGAATATGCAATTCTCTTTACGATATATTTAAACATAATCCACTCCGGGTTTAATTAGCAAATTCAATTTCCCAAATACGGTCCAAGGGAGAAGAATAGGGATTGACATCGGAGTCAATGCTGTCAGCAGAGATCACCTTGGAGTTGTATGCGTAGAGAACCTCACGCTGATAGACAGGCAGCTCGATTGCCAGATCCAGGATCAGACCCATACAATCCTTATACATATCAGCACGGGCAGTCTGGTCATTGGTGGAACGGGCTTCGTCGATCAGGTCGCTCAGCTCATCCAGAATGTCCATTTCCTCAGCAGAGCCGCTGTTCTTCAGGTAGTTATAACCCCAAGCCAGGGTGCTGGTAGCGGAGGAGTCCTTGTGATAGACCTGATACATATCCGGGTCAAGTGCGGAGGACCAGGCAGCTGCCCAGACAGCCAGAGAACCGGTGTTGATCTTGGTCAGAGCCTGAGAGTCACAGACGACCTCTACTTCCCAACCCAGATCGTTCAGCATTGCAGCAGCATCACGGAACACCTTATAGGTGGGGTGATCCTGCAGGCTGGAGCCGGCAATGGTGAAGGTGACCTTCAGCTCGCTGTCGCCTGCGCTGACGCCTGCAAGCTGCATATACTTTTCGATATTGGCAATTGCAACGGACTCATTCCAGTTGCCCATCTGGGGATAATCGTGACCGTTGTCGGTTGCTGCATCGCCCTTAGGATATGCCCAGCTGACAGTGGACATATTCCAGTAGACCTGCTCAGCAGTACCGGTGCGGTAATAGTCCAGTGCCAGAGAGGTGTTCATAGCACACATAATTGCCTTACGCAGGTTCAGGTCATTGACCTTGCCTGCATTGATGCCGATATAACCGTAACCCAGCTGGTCGGTGTGCAGAAGCACAACACCCTTAGAGGACATCTTTTCCAGGTCCTCATAGTTCTTGGTGGTCATTGCAGGGGAAATATAGTGGACAGTGCCATTCTCCAGCGCAGCGATGGCGTTGTTGGAGCTGACCACCTGATAACGGATCTTCTCGATCTTGGCATTTTCGAGATTTGCACCAACTGTGTGGAAGTTCTCGTTAGCCTTGAAGTAGACAACGTTATTGGTGTAGAAGGAGCTGTCAGTGGGATCGCCGTTCTGGTTGTCAGTTGCCTTGTAAGCACCGGCGCCCATGGGGATCTTAATGTTTCTGGTGGACTGGACAATGCCGGTCATAAAGCCGTAGTTTGCATACTCAACGCCAAACTTGTTGTTTGCAATATCCACGCCAACGGAGCTGCCTTCGCCGTAGTAGTGCTGGGGAGCAATGGTAATGGCAAAGTTCCAGATTGCCTTGGGGTCAACACCATTGATGGTGATCTGCAGAACATCGTACTCGTTCTCCCCTGCTACTGTACCGTCAGCATTGTGGGAGGAAGCGATCTTGTACTCAGTGCCATTAACGGTGATGGCAGAACCAGCCTTCTCGGTGTGACCCAGAGAAACGATACCGGAGATGTTCTCAACAGCCAGAGAACCGTCATCAGAGACGTTCTCGTGCAGGATGACTTCCTTAGCCTTTGCAGTAAACTCGGTTGCCAGAGTAGTGCCGGTAGCCCAGTACTGCAGAACGATGTCCAGCTCGGTTGCGATCTTATCGTTGTAGATATAATTGATGGCATCTTCCTTGGTCTTAATGGAGGAAGGATACTGTGCCTTCAGGGTTTCCATAGTGGTGCGGTCGATCTTGCCGTCTGCACCCTCGGCATACTTCACTTCCACATAGCCTTCCGTGTACATAAAGCAGAAGATCTCATCCTTGAATTCCTCATACTTATTGTAGGGAGCTTCTGTGTAGGACTCCTGCGCGCTGACATAGTCATTGCCCAGTTCTTCCTTGAACAGCTTCAGAGCATACTCATAGTCAGCCAGCAGATCGTCATTGTCGATCTCATCAGGATTGTTGGAAATTGCATCCTTATAGCCGGAAGAAATGCTTGCTGCCTTGATTGCCTTGACCATATTGTCATAGCTGACTTCGTTGGTGGCAGAAGCCTTCTTCTCTGCATTGAACAGAGCGATCAGCTCCTGAATTCTGTTCTGTGCTCTGGTGGAAGCCTGTGTTGCGATCAGCTCATTGCTGTCATCAGAGGAAGAACCAACTGTCTGGGTGCGGTACTCAGACAAGCCAATGATGTCTGTAGAATACAGGGTGTTGGAGCCGGTGTAAACAGGGTCCAGATACACATAGTAGTTAAACAGAACATCCTCCATAGTCAGAGGCTGACCATCGGAGAACTTAATGCCGTTCTTCAGAACAAAGGTGTATGTAGTGGTGTCGTCGTCGTTTTCTTTGATATCGTAATCCTTAACGACAACTGCATTATCCTCGCCGCAGGCAACGACTACCTCACCGTTAACATAGTCCGCACCCAACATAGAGATCTGGGTCATACTGACGATGGTGCCGTCGTTTGCAGAGGTGTAGAAGAAAGGATTGAACAGACCGTCCAGGTTCTCCGTCATAATAACAAAGGCATCCGCATTGCCGCCGCATCCGGAGAGCAGGGAGACCATACCCACGCACATAGCAATGCACAGGATCAAGGAAATGATTTTCTTGCTCATAATATCGCTCCTTTAATAAAATACTATCTCAATCGGCAAAGGAAACGGTTACAGTTCCGTCCGTTACCGAAATGACTACCTTTTCAGGTTCGTTGCCGGATGCAATACAGGAAATATCCGCTGTATCCACAGTGGCATTGCCCATACCGCAAAGCAAACCGATGGTATAATCGTCAGTACCAAAATAGCAGCCGGAATCGATCTGCAGGGTACTTTCCAGGATGTGAAGGTTTTTCAGTGTGGTTTTTTCAGAAATCGCACCTGCCAGCAGTCCGTAAGCAGTACCGGCAACGCGTGTACCGGATTTGACAGTAAATGTCACATTCTTAAAGGTCAGGTCGGAGACAACTGCCATTTCGGAAAGCTGACCAAACAGACCTGCATAGTTCTTGGAGTTGTTGGTCTGGGCAAGCTCGATGTTGCTAAAGGTATGTCCATTACCCTGGAATGTGCCGTTGAAAGTACCATACATCATAACAGTAGGCCAGATCTTTCCGGTAAAGTCAAGATCCTCGTGGATCACATAGCAGCCGTTTAAGCTGGCATTATCCAGGAACTGATCCACATTGTAGATGTGATACCACTCCCCTTCTGTCCAGTCAATGTACAGCTTCATCGTCGTGTTTTCCGCTGTAGCATTTTCATAATTGACGATTGCAGTGTGATTCATCGTCTCCGTCTCGACACCCTGAAGACCCTTGGCATCCAGATAAACACCCTCGTAGGTGTAATTTTCTCTCTTTGGAATATCGTTCATATCCAATCTGCCTGTTTCAGCATTCCACTGAGGCAGCTTGATATCTTTTTCCTGGGCAGGATTGTAGCTGGCAGTCCCCAGCAGTTCACCGGTGTCTAGTACATAATATTCAATTTCAAAAATGGGAATCCAGGCAGCATACAATGTTAGCTCCGGTTCAGCTGAGGTATATGTCTTTGCCGGATCAACTGACAAACGGTCTTTCGCAAAATCCCATTTGCCTGAGTATTCGTACTTTGGATTTCCATCTGCGTCAACGCTGCTTTCAGTACGCTGAGTGTACCAGCCAGCCAGAAAATAGCCGTTGTTGACAGCCTCAAAAGCATTGTTGCCTCTTGCCTGATCATCCGGGGACAGCAGCGCAATTTGCTTCATGCCGTCATTGCCCGTTCCAATCTGGGTCAGATCGTAGGAGTCTACGATCACAGAGGTGTTGGTTGTAAATGTACCGCCGTTTGCATCGTACTTAACGCTGAGCGTGTAGCTTTCAGCATCATTGATCGCATAGGGTGTGTCTGTTTCCCCGCAGCCTGCGGCAAAAACAGCGATCGCCAAAAGCAAAACGGTCAATGAAATTACTTTCTTTTTCAGATTCATAGTTTCCGCATCCTTCATCTTGGGAGCCGGTCCGGGCAGAGCATTAACGCTCTGCCCGTTTCCGGGTATTCCTTATTCTTCAGATGTTTCTTCATCCTGAGGTTCTGCTTCCTCTGCAGCTTCCTCAACTGTTACTTCTTCCTGTGCCTCTTCTTCTGTCACTTCGTCAGCCTGAACTTCCTCTGCCTGCATTTTTGCAGGTAATTTCAGTCCAAACTTTTTCAGAACGATAACTGTTACAGCAGCAACAAAAGCTACAGAGGCAACCACGATCACAGCGATCCATCCGCCGCCGAGACGGGATTTTTCTTCAGGCCCAGTCACCTCAACAGGCTCTTCTGTGGGGGTCAGTGCCAGAATTCTCTGCTCAGCAGAAACAAGGTCAGAATAGTTGAGCACAAGGGCTTTCTGTTCGTGGGTCGCAACCTTGTCATAAGCAGCACGGGCAGTTTCCACCAAGGCTCTATTCTCATAGGTTACACCGGAGGGAATTGCCTTGATTGCAGCAATGGCTGCCAGTGTGGTCTTATCCGGTGCTCTTTCACCGTCAATAACCAAATCGAAATACTGACTGAGCACATAGGAATCGTAATTGACGCCGTTGGCAGGTCTTACCATGGTCAGCTTATCTTCCACATAGCCCACATAATCCACAAAGTTCGCGCCGTAGAACACATTGGAGTACATACCACCGGTGGAATTCCACATAAAGTAGGGCACCATACCCATACTCTCGATCTGCACTTCATTTCCGTCATAATCGGTATAGGTGCCGTAGTCACCGGAACCGGGAATATGCTCCAGGGAGTCATAGTAGGAAGGATCAAATTCCTCCTCCAAGATCGGTGCAGTATGGCTGCCGAATACGACTGTATGCAGCTTGTCACAGCCATAGAACGCCTTATGACCGATGGAGGTAGTGTAATAGGGCATTGTTACCATTTGGATGTCCGTACCGGCAAATGCCATAGAGGTGATCCGCACTGTGTCCTCTGCCAGATGGACATCGATATGATCTGTGCCTGCATAGGTAATCAGTTCCAGACCGTTGGGGACCTTGCAATACAGACTTCCGTCAATTACAAATACAGTATCGCTTACCTGGTAAGTATTGTTTGTGTTCTTGTAACCCACGCCGTTGAAGTTTTTTGTCTCCTCCAGGCAGAAGGGCTCGATCTTACACATTGCAAAGGGATTGTCTCCCAAGGTCTCCAGGGCGCTGCCCAGGGTTACCTTGAAGGGTGCAGCAGTTTCTTTCACAAATGCCAAAGTGCCCACAGACACAGCACCGGACAGATCTGCCTCAGAAAGTGCAGTATAAGCAAATGCATAGTCGCCGATCTTAGTAGCAGCAGCAAGATTTTCAACCTTGGTAAGCTGGGCATTATAGCAGAATGCACCTTCAGCAAGTTCACAGCCGTTGGGGTTCAAGACAACACTCTGCAGCTGCTTGCCGTTTACGAAGGCATACTCACCGATCGTCTCTGCAGCAGACAGGTCCACCTTAGCAAGGCTGACGCTCTCAGAGAAGGCGTAGTCACCGATCGTAACGATCTTGTTCAGATTGATGTCTGTCAGCGCGTCACATCCGGTAAAAGCATAAGTGGGAATCTCGGTAATTGCATCACCCAGATTGACCTTAACCAGGCTCTTGCAGTACGCAAAGGCATATTCACCAATAGTTTCAGCTGCAGACAGATCTGCACTTTCCAGCATGGGTGCATAGTAGCTGTAAAGGTAATATCCATCGCTGGACACAGCACCGATTGTCATTTCTGTATCCATACAGACCATATAGACATCACCGGAGAATGCATACTCACCGATCGACTTAGCCTTACTCAGGTCGATCTGCTTGAGATTGACTGTGTTGTAGAAAGCCATCTTACCGATCTCGGCATTCTGACCCAGTGTAACTGTCTCAAGTGCTGCTGCATAGGAGAATGCATTTTCACCGATCACAGCATTGTCGCCAATGGTCACAGATGTCAGTGTGCCGCTGAATTCATAGCAGTAGTACTCAGTGTCCAGATAGGGCTTCACCACAAAGACATTATCCTTGTTGGTGGTAAAGGCATACTTGCCAATCACAACATCGTTGCCGATCACTACCGTCTGGAGCTTCAGGCACTCACTGAATACACCCTCATTGATCTCCATTTTGTCAGGAATGGTCACAGAGGTGATATCCGTAAAGGAGAATGCATACTTGCCAATGTAAGTATCCGCAGTAAACTTGGGCAGTTCGGTAATTGCAGTTTCGAAGAAGGCATACTCACCGATGCTTGTCAGATTTCCCAGTGTCACAGAAGCGATCTCCTCAGAAGAACCGAATGCATAGTCACCCAGCACAGTAACGGAAGGCAGCTCCACAGAGGTGATTTCCACATTGTGGGAGAATGCACCGTCACCGATGGCAGCTACTTCTGCACCATCAATATTCTTAGCAGTAAATGTGCCGGAAAGGGTGGGAACGACAGCAACCAAAGTCTTTCCGTCTGCAGAGAGGATATACTTGCCCTCCCCTGCCTGATATGCCGCATTTCCTTCCTCTATCTTGAAGGTAGCGATCTCGGTATCGCGGAAGGCAAACTCACCAATGTTGTTCACATCAGGACCGATTGTTACTTCCTTCATACCTTCGCACTCGTAGAACATACCCTCAGGCAGAACTGCAGCATTCACATAGAAGGACTTCAGGGCCTCGCAGCCGGTAAAGGCATAGGCGCCGTACTTGACCTTCTTTGCCGTGATGGTCACAGTGTCCAGCTTCTCACAGCCGGCAAAGGCATACTGACCGATGGACAGCAGGCTGTCACCTGTAACAACTTCCTTGAGGTTCTTATTGCCGGCAAAGGCATAGTCAGAAACAATACAGACGGCAGACAAATCAACAGTATCCTTCAGGTCGCACTGTTCAAAGGCACTCTGGTTGATGATCTGCAGGTTGTTCTCGCCGCTAAAGGTGATCTTCTGCAGGGAGGAACAGCCATAGAACGCGCCGTATTCAATTGCCTGCAAAGTGGAGGGAAGAACGATCTCTTCCAATGCAGTCAGGTTTGCAAAGGCATATGCACCGATCTTTTCAACGCCCTCCGGGAGGATGACCTTGGTAATGGTAGACTCACCGATGTACCACTGCTTGGTGGTTTCACGATCATCAAGGGCAAGCTCTTCCTCTGTCTTTGGCACATAGTCGAAGTTGGAGAAAGCGAAGTTGCCGATCTCTCTCAGGGACAGATCATCCGGGATGGTAACCACACCGCCGTTGCCGTAATAGTGGGTCAAAGATCCACCGGTGGACACATAGGGATCTTTCACTTCCACAGAAACGGACTCAGAGTAGTAGGTGCTCTTTCCGTCCATCATAACCTTCACAGTAACGGAGGCATAGCCCTCTGCAACCGCAGTAACGATGCCGTTATTATCCACCTTTACAATATTTTCATTACTGGTTTCAAAAGAAACAGTTGTATCATTGGGGAAATAGGCTGCCAGATCGTAGTTCAGCAGGACAGATTCAGAGGGGTACATTGACAGGTTGTATTTGCCCTCAAAGAACCGGATATCACCGGTATTGCCCAGCAGCTTATCCTCGCTTGCCAGCATAAAATATGCCTTCTGGGTTGTATAGCCGTTGAGTCTGAACACATCTGCAACAGGCTTATCATAGCGGCGGTAGCCTTCATCGTCCTCGCCAAGCACTGTGACATTAAATGTCATACTCTTGTTTGTTTTCGGATCACGGACTTTAACAACCGCATTGCCGTCGGAAACAGCCACCAGCTTATTATTTACAACACGAACAACGCTGGTTCTGGAAGAGGTAAACTCTAATAGCTCACTCCAACCGGACTCAGGATATACCAGAGGCTCCAGAGAATAAACCTCGTTAACACTCATAGTCAGACCTTCATCAATGCCGTCCATAAAGAAGTCAGCATAGTTATCAGGCAGACCGATCTCATAGGTAGCATAGTTGAGTGCATAGTCGTAAGTAGTAATTACGAAGCTGTTGTCGTTATACGCATTTTCCTTGATGTCGTAAATATAATCCGTCAGTTCAAAGGTCACATAGGTAGTGCTGTTCTCCTGAGAATATACAGGAGTCATATACTGCTCAAATGCCTTCATTTCCTGCATTGCATTGCCGTTCTCATCTTCGCCCATTACCACAACACCCAGCTGTGCGGACATTGCGTAGTGGTTATCGTAGATGGCAGCCTTTGCATACAGGCGGTTTTTCTTCAGGGTCTTGTCGTACTCATAGTAGTACTCAACATCAGTCACCGTGGGCGCTTCAATATCGAAAGTCAACGGGAAGGAATAGCTATTCTTCTCGTTGGCAGCTTCACCACCGTCACCGTAGTCCAGATGGCCGGTAACGGTCACAGTGAATTTGCTATTGTTAGCCAGATTGTAGTCCATCGTATCGAACTCAATCTCAACATTGGCAGGATAGATGGATCCGCCGTCACCGTAGGACTTGCGAACATCTACATCTTCCACCTGGAAGACCGTTTCACCGGTGGTATCGTCAGTAATGACTACATCCACCTTTGCTGCGTTTCTCAGCATACCGGTCCACATATAGCGCAGAGAATGAATCGTGCCCTCCTG
>JAZQDL010000096.1:0-26348 GCA_045546835.1 Faecousia sp. | reverse complement strand
GCGCTCCCGCAGCAGAAGCTGCAGAAGCATAATCCATTCGTAAATCAACCAATCATTACAAATATTTATTTTTAGGAGGAACATTACAATGGCTAGTGAAAAAGTCACTGCTCTCGTTGAGGAAGTAAAGGGTCTGACCGTTCTGGAACTGTCCGAGCTGGTTCACACTCTGGAGGAAGTTTTCGGCGTTTCCGCCGCTGCTGCTGCTGTTGCAGGCCCCGTTGCCGGTGCTGCTGCTGAGGCTGCTGAAGAGAAGACCGAGTTCGACGTCATCCTGAAGGATGCCGGCGCTTCCAAGCTGAATGTCATCAAGGTTGTCCGTGCTGTTACCGGCCTGGGCCTGAAGGACGCTAAGGATCTGGTTGACAACTGCCCCAAGACCCTGAAGGAAGCTGTCTCCAAGGAAGACGCAGAGAAGATGGTCGCAGAGCTGAAGGAAGCTGGCGCCGACGCAGAGATGAAGTAATTTTTACTTCCCTATACACAAAGAGCAGCCGCCGGTTTCCTGCCGGCGGGTCTTTTATTTGCAACCTAACCAATATACCTGCCTGTTGGAGGTCTTAATGGAAAAACTTCTTGATTATATTTGCAGTGCCGATCTGGATCTTACGGCGCTGCTCCGAACCGGCGGTCTGCTTTTGCTTGTAACACTGCTGCTGAGCCTGTTCGGCAGATTTATCTTCGGCAAGAAATCCGCCCTGAATAACGCAGTTTCTTCTGCAATCGGAATTCTGTTCATCTACGCTCTGAGCGTTGTTCTCAGCAGCATATATCCGCAGTTTGCCGGTCTGATCCCTCCCCTGCCCTTTGTAAGTATCTCCGGAGACCAGCTGGTGCTGTTTTCTTTTGCCGGTGCAGATTATACGGTGATCTGCAGTCAGCTTCTGGGTATGGTCATCCTTTCCTTCCTCGTCAACATCGTTGACGGTTGGATGCCGAAGGGAAAGAATTTTTTCGGCTGGATCTTTTTCCGGGTGCTGACAGTGCTGATCGCCTCTATCTTGCATTTGATATCTACCGGATTGCTTACTGCCTATCTGCCCGAGGGTCTTGTGACTTATGCGCCGCCGATCCTGCTGGGTCTTTTGATCCTGATGCTGTTGACCGGCGCACTGAAAATCGTGGTAGGTGCGCTAATGGCAACCGTTAATCCGCTGATTGCTGCCCTTTACACCTTCTTCTTTGCCAATATTGTGGGTAAGCAGATCACAAAAGCCGTTTTGACCACAGCCATTCTCTCCGGACTTTTGATCCTGCTGCACAAGATGGGGATCGGCGTTTTGAGCATTGCTTCTGCTGCGCTTATGGCATATCTGCCTTTTGTGGTCCTTTTGGTCATTTTGTGGTTCATTGTTGGACGGTTATTATAAAAATATTGACAAAAATTTTTCAATTTCCAGAATTTTTTGTTTTACAAATGACCGTTGTTGTATTATAATACGAAAGTAAAAGGCGTAATGTGGGTTATCCCACCAGCGCAATTCTATTTTGAGATTGGAAGTGTTCTTTATGAGCCGGATGTTAGGTACTGTATCTATGGGTCTTCGCGCTCCCATTATCCGTGAGGGAGATGACCTTGTAACGATCGTTACCGGTTCTATTCTGGAAGCTATGAAGGAAGACGGTCTTACGCCCCGGGATCGGGACGTTGTGGCTATGACGGAAGCCATCGTCGCCCGTGCACAGGGCAACTATGCAACCGTCGAGGATATCGCCGAAGATGTCCGCACCAAGTTCGGTGGCGAGACTGTGGGTGTTATTTTCCCCATTTTGAGCCGCAACCGTTTTGCTATCTGCCTGCGGGGCATTGCAAAGGGCTGCAAGAAGATCGTGCTGATGCTCAGCTATCCCTCCGACGAAGTAGGCAACCACCTGATTGACTGGGATCTGATGGATCAGAACGGTGTTGATCCCTATAAGGATGTTCTAACCGAGGAAAGCTACCGCAAGATGTTTGGCTATATCAAGCATCCCTTCACCGGTGTGGATTATGTGGAGTACTACTCCGATTTGATCCGCCAGTGCGGTGCAGAGGTGGAAGTGGTTTTCGCAAATGATCCCCGTGCAATTCTCTCCTACACCAAAAATGTTCTCAACTGCGACATCCACACCCGTGAGCGCACCAAGCGTCTGCTGAAAAATGCCGGTGCAGGGCGTGTCTTCGGTCTGGATGAAATTATGACCGCCCCCATAGGCGGCAGTGGCTACAATGCCCGCTACGGTCTGCTGGGCTCTAACAAGTCCACAGAAGACAAGGTCAAGCTGTTCCCCCGGGAATGTCAGGATCTGGTGGATGCTATTCAGGTAAAGCTTCTGGAATTAACCGGCAAGCACATTGAGGTTATGGTCTACGGCGACGGTGCTTTCAAAGATCCTGTTGGCAAGATCTGGGAGCTGGCTGATCCGGTGGTCTCCCCTGCTTATACTGCAGGTTTGGAAGGCACACCCAACGAGCTGAAGCTGAAGTATCTGGCAGACAACGACTTTGCAAACCTTTCCGGCGAAGCACTTCGGGATGCCATTAAGGAAAAGATCACCCAGAAGGACGGCTCCAGCCTGGTTGGCAATATGGCCGCTCAGGGTACGACCCCCCGCCGCCTGACAGACCTGATCGGCTCTCTGTGTGACCTGACCTCCGGCTCCGGTGATAAGGGCACTCCCATCGTTTATATTCAGGGTTATTTTGATAACTATACAACCGAATAATCATTACAAAGAAATGCCTGTTGCAAAAGAAAACTTTTGCAACAGGCATTTTTTATGCTTTTTCAATTGCTTCGATAACAGCGGATACCTTTTCGGTATCCACCTGTTCCATCTGTCCGTTATCGTAGCACTGGGCCACTTTCGGATCGATGGGAAGTCTTGCAAGCACCGGCAGCTTGAACTCTGATGCCACCTGATCCAGCTTACTTTTGCCGAACACTTCGATCTTCTTTCCGCAATCCGGGCATTCCAGATAGCTATAATTTTCCACGAAACCTAGAACCGGTATGTGCATCATATTTGCCATCTTCACAGCCTTGGTCACGATCATAGACACCAGATCCTGAGGGCTGGTAACGATCACGATGCCGTCCACCGGCAGGCTCTGAAATACCGTTAGGGGCACATCGCCTGTTCCGGGAGGCATATCTACAAACAGATAATCCACATCCTCCCAGATCACATCGGTCCAGAACTGCTTGACCGCACCGGCGATCACCGGTCCGCGCCAAACCACAGGGTCTGTGCTGTTATCCAGCAGCAGGTTAATGGACATCACCTGAATGCCGCCCTTTGTGAGGGCAGGATACAAACCTTCCTCGGTTGCACTCTGACATTCGGTAACACCGAAGGCGGTAGGTGCGGAAGGACCGGTAATATCCGCATCCAGCACACCGACCCGCTTACCCTTCTTTGCCATGGCAGATGCCAGCATTGCAGTAACGGTGGATTTGCCCACGCCGCCCTTGCCGGACACCACTGCGATTACTTTCTTTACACTGGCCTTAGGGTTCAGTTCTGCCAGCAAGCTTTCCTGTTTGCGGTCAGCGCAATCGCTACCGCAGGTTGAACAATTTCCGCTACAACCACTCATTTTATTTGCTCCTTATCTTTTCGTATTATAATCGTCAGGCCTGCGCTTCTTCCCACTGGGTCATCAGGTCCATTAGAATTTCTTCCTGTTCTTCTTTTTCTGCAAGCAGTCTGGTCAATTCCTGATAATCCGCAGCAGCTGCCTCGATCTTACTATCGTATTCGGCAATCACAGCCTCCTGCTTTTCAATCTCCCGTTCCAGACGGCGGATCAGCTTATCTGTATCCTTTGTGCCGCCCTTTGGCTTTTCCTTGATCTTTTTTACCTCAGGGATCGCAGTCGCATTTTTTGCGGCAGCCTCGTGTTCCAGAATAGTCCGGTATTTGGTATAGCCGCACTTAAAGTCCCGGATCGTGCCGTCCTCCAAAAGCCAAATTCGCTCAGCAAATTTCTCAATAAAGTACCGGTCATGGGACACGAACAGCAATACCCCTTCAAATTCTTCGATCGCCGCCTCGATCCATTCCCGGGAGGCAATGTCCAGGTGGTTGGTAGGCTCGTCCAGGATCAGGAGGTTGATTTTTTCATCCATCAGCATACACAGCCGCAGGCGGGACTGCTCGCCGCCGGAGAGTGTTCCCACTCTTTTGAACACATCCTCACCCTGGAACAAAAACGCGCCCAAACGGTCGCGGGCGACCTGAGGAGTACAGTTTTTCTCATAAAGCATGGTGTCATACAAGCTGCGCTCCGGATGGTCGAAATGGATAGTCTGGGGCAGGTATCCCCATTTGACCGTTGGGCCAAACTGGATCTTGCCTTCAAAATCCTCTTCCCCCAGCAAGCACTTGATAAAGGTAGTCTTTCCTGTTCCATTATCGCCTAAAAGTGCGATCCGCTCGCCGCCCTCTACGGTCAGCTCCACACCGGAAAACAGTGTGCGATCACCATAGCTTTTGCCGGCATTTTTTGTTTTAAACACCACATCGCCGGAAAAGTCCTTTTCCCCGAAGGTGGCTTTCATTGTCTTTTCCTTTGTGGGACGCTTTGTCTTTTCGATCCGCTCCATCCGGTGCTGTATGGACATTGCACGGCGGTAGAGCGTGCGGTTGTTGATGCCCCAACCCTTCATCCGTTCTACCGTATAGCCAAGCTGCTTCAGCTTTGCCTGCTCCTGTTCATATTTTTTCAGCTGCAGGTTAAAGCGAGCCTGTTTTTCGTCAATATAGAAAGAATAGTTACCGGAGTAAAATTCTGCGTGTCCCTCTGTGATCTCGATGACCCGCTGGGCGACCCGGTCCAGAAAATACCGGTCATGGGAGATGGCAAGCACCGTTCCCTTAAAGCTGTTGATATAACCCTCCAGCCACTCCACACTGCGCAGATCCAAGTGGTTGGTCGGCTCGTCCAATAGCAAAATATCCGTCTTTTCCAGAAGCAGCCGGGCAAGGTTCACCCTTGTCTTTTCGCCGCCGGAAAGGCTATCGAAGGATTGGCTGCGCTGGTCAACAGGAATTCCCAAACCGTTGCAGATCTTATCCACCTCCACATCCATACCGTAGCCGCCGCCGGCTTGAAAGCGGTTGCACAGGGCATCGTATTCCTTCAGCAGTTCACCGCTGGAATCCTTTGCCATTTTCTGCTCCAGCTCTTCCATTTTCCGCTTGGCCGCGGTCAGTTCCCGGAAGGCAGAGCGCAGAACATCCTCCACAGTGTAGCCTGCGGGGAATTGGGGGATCTGAGAGATCAGTCCAAGCCGCTTATGGGGATTTATGAACACTTCCCCTTCATCGTAATCCATTTGTCCGGTAAGGATGTTAAACAGGGTGGTCTTTCCGCAGCCATTGCGGCCAAGGATCGCCACCTTTTCTCCTTCCTGGATTTCAAAACTCAGGTCCTCCAGAAGGTTTTCACCGATCACGAAGAATTTTGTTAAGTTTTTAACCTGTATATCGATCATTCTGTTTCCCCTACTATTTCGTCAAACGTAGGGCGGGGGCTTGCTCCCGCCGTTGCTGCGTCCAAAATTATACCGCGGTGGGAGCAAGCCCCCGCCCTACATTAACAAATGCAGACTTTTATAAAAGCTATTGTAAATCACCCAGTATGCTTTTAATTTCATCAAGGGTATAAAGTAAATTCAGCGCTTGTAGCAGTGCGTTTGCCGACATATGCTCCGGCAGGTTCAGCTTTCTGATAAGCGCCTGCCGTTTCTGCTTGCTGTCCGGTTTTCCGGACAGCCCCAGTTCCACAAGGTCCTGCTTGGTGATTCGGTTGGAGCATTGACAGGTATCCTCCCCTTCAATGCTCGCCCCTGCCTTGCGCAGACAGTTCGCGATCACTTCTGGGGTCATTCCCTCCACACCCAGCTTTCCCTCTTTTCCCGGGGTGGTTTTTCTTTTTTCCTTGCCGGGTATATCCGGAATATAGGCATGTTTCAGGTATTTTCCGTCGATCACACTTTTAATGTGATTACGGATCACAAATCCTGCGCCGTCAGAATCTGTGAAAACGATCAGCCCCCGCTTTTGTGCCACTTTCCGCAACAACTCTAATTGTTCTTTATCCTTGAATATTCCGAAGCCGGAGGTTTCAAAGATCGGTGCGTCCACCACCTGGGAAAGGGTATTTTTATCGTAGCGCCCTTCCACCACGATCGCTTCCCGTATTTTAAGCATTCTTTGCCTCCTGTGCCAGCTGAATGATCAGCAGCTCCAACAGGCGCTCAGGATCATCCTGAGAGGTTTTAATACTCCGATCGGTTTCCATTATCAATTCCGCAGCATGGGCGTAAAAAGGCGCAGAAAAGCGCCCTGCAGCCGCTACGGTTTTTCTTGCAGGATAATCACTCATTCCGGTCAGGCGCATCAGGTCCTGGGCGTTTTTGCCCCCGTCCAGTAAGATCCGGGCAGCACTCAGCCGACGGAAGTGGCTTCCCACCGCACCTAAGATCTTTAGGGGCAATTCCTGCATTTTGAGCAGCTGACGCAGCTTTACAAGGGCCTGTCCATAATTGCCCTGACTTAAACTGTCTGTCATCTGGAATACCACCGCGTCCAGCACCGGCTCTACCACTGCATCGATATCTGTCTTGCAGATCGTATCTGCACCGGAATAGGCGCAGATCTTAGATATCTCACCGCTCAGGGCAGTCATCGTTCCGTCGGT
Source organism: Faecousia sp. (assembly GCA_045546835.1). Taxonomy (GTDB): domain Bacteria; phylum Bacillota; class Clostridia; order Oscillospirales; family Oscillospiraceae; genus Faecousia. Next base: position 19,660 of record JAZQDL010000096.1, on the reverse strand, counting down.
AATATCGATCAGGTAGGCGCAAAGCTCCTGGGGTATCCGCTTGCCGGCAGCTGCAAAATGCCGGGAGATCCAAGCGATCAGATCCCGCTGGTCCTGCTTGGCAAACTCCACGATCAGTGCATGCTTTGATACTGCATCCCAAAGCTTAATACGCTTGTCCGGTTTCCATTCTACGGTTTCGTAGGTAAAGACAACTGTGCAGTAATCCGGTATATCCGAAAGCAGCTGTGTTATTTTTTCCCGGTCGGTTTCCGGCAGCTTGAAGATGTCCACCTCGTCTACCCAGACCATTGTATGCTCTGCCATCATTGGAAGATTTTCCACCGCATCTGCAAAGCTCTGTAAATCAAAATTCTCACCGGAAAGCTTATGGTAATTAAAAGACTCTGTCAGCTTATCCACAAGGAGCTTTCGAAGCTGCTCCAGATAATGGTTCATCAAAAAGACTTCTTCCCCGTGGAAAATATAGAGCCTCCCCGGTGTTTTCTCCCGGAGGTCTGTTTTCAGCTGTGCTATATTGTTGGGTTTTTCATTTTGTTTCGCCATTATGCTACCCTCCAATGATGATCGTTCCTTCTAAATCCGTTCTTAAGACTTTGCATCCGTACAGCTTAAGCCGGTCCAGCGTCAGCGGCGACGGATGTCCAAAAGAATTATCCGCACCTACAGAGATCAGCACCACTGCCGGGGATGTTTTCTTAAGCAGTTCGTGACCGGCGGAGGTTTCTCCACCGTGGTGTCCTGCCACCAGGATCTCCAGTTCCGGAAGGTCTGTCTGGGCAAGCAGTGCCCGTTCTCCGGAAACAGAACGGTCTCCGGTAATCAGTATATCACAGTTTTTCGGTTGAAACAAGATACATAAGCTGCTTTCATTGTCTGTTTTCCCTGCTGCCGCTGCAAAAACCGTAATATCCATCTCCGGGATCTGCAGGGTGCTATCCGGCTGCACCCAAGTGATGTTTTCTCCGTATGCCTCACGCAGCTGCATACGGGTCGTATTGGTTTCCTCCACATCCGGCAGGTACAGTCTGTCTGCTGAGATCCGTGTCAGAAGCAGCGGGATACCGGCGGCGTGGTCGATATCGTAATGGGTGAGGATCACGCCGTCCAGCCGGGTAATTCCCATAGAAAGCAAATAATCCCCTGCCAGATCTGCTGCCATTTGCGGGGTGTCACCACCGCAATCTACCAGATAACAGCCATTTTCATTTTGCAGAAGGATGCACTGACCCTGACCTACATTCAGAAGGGTTATCCTGTAATCATCCGCTCTTGCCTCCAGACAGGATGCACCTACGGAGATCCCCAATGCAAAAAGAACACAGCAGGCAAACAGAACCGGGCGCTTGTCCTTAAGAAAGAGAAAAACAGCAAATAAAATATAAGTGAAAATGAGCCATGCAACAATGTATGTACTATATACATAAACCGCCGCCAAGGGGAATGCACTTAAGGTTTTCGCCACCAGCAGCACATAACGGATGGGCCAGCCGATACACCAGGCGACCGTTTTGCCCACCGGCAGCCAGATTGCACCTGCCGCACAGGCAAGCATAATACCGTAAAAGATAAAGGAGATCACCCAGAGGGTCAAAAGGTTACTGAGAATTCCCACAAGGCTCACACAGCCAAAATACCAGGCACACAAAGGCGTGGTAGTGGTCATTGCACTCAGGGTCACGGAAACGCTGCCGCAGATCCATCGAGCCATACGGGCGCGGACCGTTTTTCCTTTTGCAGGACCAAACCGCTTTTCATCCAGAAGATAGGCATTGATCTTTTGAGAAAAGAGAAAAATTCCTACCATACAGGACACCGAAAGCTGGAAGCTTACGGAAGTGATAGTCTGAGGATTTACAAAAAGCATTGTAACTACCGCAAAGGAAAGCGCTGTAGGTGGATCGTACTCCCGGTTTAGAAGCATTGCAAAGATCATCAGTCCCTGCATAATACAGGCCCGGGTAATGGATGGGGTAAAGCCCGCTGCGGCCGCAAACAGCAACAGCACCGGAATCCCCAGCAGTGCAGTCAATCCCCTGTGCTTTCCCACAAGCAGATACACAAGGGAAAACAATATAGATACGTGCAGTCCGGAAACGGCAATGATATGCCGCAGACCGCTGATTTGAAATGCCTTGTCCTCCTCATAGGTGAGCTTGCTGCTGTCACCCAGCAGCAGTGCTCTTGCAAAACCAAGCACATCTTCCGGAAAAACTGCATCCATCACTGCGGTTATTTTGTGGCGCAGTCTGGCTCCCAGGTGCTCTAAATGCCCCGGCTGGCGAAATGTAATTGTTGGTTCTTCCTCCTGATACGCAAGCAGGAAAATTCCCTCTCCCTGATGGTAGGTTTCCTTCTGCGCACCCCCTGCGGCTGTGTACCGCAGACGGAATTTGCCCGCAATCTGATTGCCGGGAGAAAGGAATTGCTCCCCGTCCAGATAGATACGAACCCGGTAGGTTTTATTTTCTATCTTCAGTTTTCCTTCTGTGACTGTGCCAAAATCTATATCATAGCTATAATCTGTAATCTCGATACTGAGGTTTTGTGTCTGTCCGTCTAAGCTTCTTGCCGGCGATAAATACAGACAATCATAGCCATACAGCCACAAAAAGCAGGCAAGGCATCCCCACAGGGCAAGTGCTGTGCGTTTGCGATTTAGGGAGTCTCCTATTCCCAAAACAATCGCACAGGGAAGGCAGAACAGCGCAGCCAGCAATAACCAGTACCCGAACGACATATAAATGCCCAAGGCACAGGCTGCTGTAAAACCGATGGCAAACCACATCAGCTTTCGCACTGCACGTTTCCTCCTTTAGATATGGTACAGGGACTGTTGCAACACCTTTGCAACAGTCCCCTGATACTTAAACTTTGGACAAAACGAAATCGTCAACAAGTGCCAGGGCATCGTCGATCTTGTTTACATCCTTGCCGCCGCCCATTGCAGAGTCCGGCTTACCGCCGCCGCTACCGCCGCAGGCGGTGCAGACCAGCTTCACCAGATCGCCGGCCTTAATACCCTTTGCCACTGCATCCTTGCCGCAAACAGCCAGGAAGGTGATCTTACCGTCATTAACACTGGACAGAACTGCCACCACATCGGCTGCCTTATCCCGTAGGGTGTCACCCATCTGCCGCAGCTTTCCTGCGTCTGCATCGGGGACATTGGCGGTGATCACATGGAAGCCGCCCAGTACTCTTGCGCCGAACAGGAAGCGGTCAGCTTCGCCGGCAGTTTCCTTTGCCTTGATAGACTCAATGGTCTTTTTCAGAGTCTTAATCTCATCGATCTGGCTCTCCAGCTTGGAAGCCAGCTCTGCAGGCTTTGTCTTGAGAATTGCGCAGGCATCATAGATCCGCTGCCGTGCCAGTTCCATTTCCGCAAGGCAAGCCTTGCCGGTGATTGCTTCAATTCTGCGAACACCGGAAGCAACACTGCCCTCGCTCTCAATCCGGAATGGACCGACCTTGGCGGTGTTATCCAAATGTGTACCGCCGCAAAGCTCAATGGAATAACCACCCATATTGACCACGCGGACTGTATCGCCGTACTTTTCGCTGAACAGTGCCATTGCACCCATTTCCTTAGCCTTTTCGATAGGCATTTCCCGGACATCAATGCCGTAGCCTTCCAGAACCGCAGACTGAACGATTGCATCGATCTTTGCCAGTTCCTCGGCAGTCACTGCAGAATAGTGGCTAAAGTCAAAGCGCAGACGGTCCGGCTCTACCAGAGAACCAGCCTGATGGACGTGGTCGCCCAGAACGGTCTTCAGTGCCTTCTGCAGCAGGTGGGTGGCAGAGTGGGCACGCATAATTGCCTTGCGGCGCTCCACATCGATAGAAGCAAGGACCACATCCTCTGTCTTGATCATACCACGGATCATCTTACCGCTGTGCAGATACTTGCCACCCTTGTCCTTCTGGACATCGGTTACCTGGAAGCGGCTTTCGCCTACCAGAATGACACCGTGGTCGGCAGCCTGACCGCCCATTTCTGCATAGAAGGGAGTCTTATCCAGAACGATAATGCCCTGTTCGCCGCCGGTAATAGAGCCGGTGACTTCCTCACCGATACACACAGCAAGGACCTTTGCTTCACAGTTGACTACATCATAACCCACAAAGCTGGTGGGCGTGGTGTCCAGACCCAGGTCAATGCCTGCCCAACCCAGATCGCCCAGAGCCTTCCGAGCCTCACGGGCGCGGATGCGCTGCTCTTCACGGCAGGCGGTAAAGCGGTCCATATCCACAGTCATACCCTCGTCTTCCAGCATTTCGACAGTCAGATCGATGGGGAAGCCGTAGGTATCAGCCAGCAGGAATGCATCGTCACCGGAAAATACGGTTTCGTTCTTTTCCTTATGACCCGCCAGCTTTTCACCGAAGATACGCATACCCGTATCGATGGTGCGGGCAAAATTCTCCTCTTCGTTCTTAACCACACGGATAATATGCTCTGCCCGCTCACGCAGGTAGGTATAGTGGCTCTCATTTTCCTTAATGACCGTTTCCACCACTTCAAACAGGAAGGGCTTATTGACGCCTAAGAGCTTGCCGTGGCGTGCTGCCCGGCGGAGCAGACGGCGCAGAACATAGCCTCTGCCCTCGTTGGTGGGCTGGACGCCGTCAGCGATCATAAAGGTGGATGCCCGGATGTGGTCGGTGATCACCCGCAGGGACACATCGGTCTTGGTGCTCTGGCCGTAAGATGCGCCGGTGATGGCAGTGACGTGGTTGGTGATGTTCATAACCGTGTCCACATCAAACAGGCTGTTTACATCCTGGCACACAACTGCCAAACGCTCCAGGCCCATACCGGTATCGATATTCTTCTGGACCAGCTCTGTGTAATTGCCGTTGCCGTCGTTATCGAACTGGGAGAACACGTTGTTCCACACTTCCATAAACCGGTCACACTCGCAACCGACCTTACAGTCAGGGCTGTCACAGCCGTACTTCTCGCCACGGTCATAGTAAATTTCAGAGCAAGGACCGCAGGGACCGGAGCCGTGCTCCCAGAAGTTATCCGCCTTGCCGAAACGGAAGATATTCTCCGCAGGAATGCCGATCTCCTTGTTCCAGATCTCGAAGGCTTCCTCGTCGTTTTCGTAGATAGAGGGGTACAGACGGTCCTCTTCCAGACCGACCACCTTCGTCAGAAACTCCCAGCTCCAGGCAATTGCCTCACGCTTGAAGTAATCGCCAAAGGAGAAGTTACCCAGCATTTCAAAATAAGTGCCGTGCCGGGCAGTTTTGCCGATGTTCTCAATATCACCGGTGCGGATGCACTTCTGACAGGTGCAGACACGGCGGCGGGGCGGCTCTACTTCACCCTTGAAATAGGGCTTCATCGGTGCCATACCGGAGTTGATCAGCAAAAGAGATGCGTCATTTTGGGGAATCAGCGAAAAGCTGGGCAGACGCAGATGCTCCTTACTTTCAAAGAAGGACAAAAACATCTCACGCAGCTCGTTTACACCATATGCTTTCTTAGCCATTGGATTTAACCTCCATATAATATACGAAAATATAAAAGCCGCCCCCTGCGCAGTGCGCACAAATAGGGGCGACGGAAATCGCAGTACCACCCTAATTCACTGCATAGGCAGTATCTCCGATAATTTTACCATAAAAGGTAAAAAAGTCAACTGTTTTGCGAAAAAGCACCACAAAAACTTCACAATAAGGGGCACGTTATTAAATATGTAAAACCACGATGGACTTTGTAGCACATTGTACCATCTAAAACCACATATCAACCTGCATCAAATTTCTGTTTGACGGTCAAGCAAATTGTAGGGCGGGGGCTTGCTCCCCGCCGACGAAACCGAACATTTTTAACGGCGGGAGTAAACCCCCGCCCTACCGTAGTCAATTCGATAAACAGAAATTTGTAAAACTATATTGTTTTAGGGGCTGTTGTAACAGCCCCTAATTTCAAATATTCTCTTCCAACCAGGCTTTCATTGCAAGGCGACCTTCCTCGGTCATTGGGAAGGACTGCGCCCCTTCTATTGTGCTTTTTTCATAGCAGAAAGGTCCGTGCCAAACTTCAGCAGTAATGGAGCTGACCTCCATATCCACCTCTTTTTTTGTTTTCATAACCACATTGGGTTTTATAAGAAAACGAAAATTCCCACAAGAGCCGGTGAAGGTGTTCTTCATCGCAAAGGTGTGAAGGGTAGGAATAAACAGCTCCGCCATATCAGTCAACCAGTGCCTCCATCTCGTCCAGAAGCGTACCGAACAACTCCAGTGCCTGCGCCACCGGCTCAGGGCTTGTCATATCCACCCCTGCGCCCTTTAATAGGTCGATGGGGCTCTTAGAACATCCACCGGACAGGAAGCTCATATAATCCTTAACAGCGCTCTCCCCTTCCCGCAAGATCCGCTGGGACAGGGCGATGGCGGCAGAATAGCCGGTAGCATACTGGAACACATAGTAATCGTAATAGAAATGGGGAATTCTTGCCCATTCCACAGCGATCTGGTCGTCAACCACCATATCCGGTCCGAAATACAGTTCGTTCAGGCGGCGGTATTCCTTGCACAGCACGTCCGGGGTCAGGGTCTGACCCTCGCTTACCATTTTTCCGATATTCAGCTCAAACTCTGCAAACATGGTCTGGCGGAACAGCGTTCCCTTAAACTGCTCAAGGAAATGGTTAATGAGGTATGCCCGCTCCTTCTTGTCGGTGGTCTTGTTTAGAAGATATTCCATAAGAAGAGCTTCATTACAGGTGGATGCCACCTCTGCCACAAAGATCACATAGCCTGCATCAATGTGGCTCTGGTTCTTATTGGACAGATAGGAGTGCAGGGCATGTCCCATTTCGTGAGCAAGGGTAAACTGGCTGTCCAGTGTGCCGGTGTAATTGAGCAGCACATAGGGGTGCACCTTTGCACCGGCAGAATAAGCACCGCTGCGCTTGCCCTCGTTCTGGTAAACATCGATCCAGCGGTTATCGAAGCCTTCCTTCAGGATCGCCCGGTATTCTTCGCCCATAGGGGCAAGCGCATCATAGACTGTCTGTTTCGCTTCTGCAAAGGGGATCTTCCGGTCTACATCTGCCACCAACGGAGCATACACATCGTAAAAATGCAGCTCGTCCACGCCCAGCAGCTTTTTCCGCAATCTTACATAGCGGTGCATCTTATCTAAGTTTGCGTGAACAGCTTCGATCAGATTCAGATATACAGAGGTGGGTACATTGTTGCCGTCCAGAGAGGCTGCAAAGGCACTTTCATATTTTCTTGCTTCTGCGAAGAATTTCAGCTGCTTATTCTGGGCATTTAAGAGTCCTGCTGCAGTGTTCTTAAATGCACCAAAGCCCTTATACAGGCTTTCGTAGGCGTTTTTCCGCAAGGTGCGGTCGCTGCTTTCCTGGCAGGCAACAAATGTGCCTTGACTGATGGGATGCTTATTGCCCTGAGAGTCCTCCGCATCGTCAAATTTCAGGTCTGCGTTAGAGAACATTCCGTAAATGCTGTCCGGTGCCTGTGCCATTTCGCCGGCAGATGCCAAAAGCTTTTCTTCTGCCGGAGACAAAATATGGTCCTTAAAACGGCGCATATCCGTTAAATAACGGCGGAAATGCTCCAGCTCGGGGCAAGCTTTATAGAAGCCATCCAGTATTTCGTCGGAAATTGCCATAATCTCCGGAGTTTCAAAGCTGAGGGCGGTGTTCATCCCCACCGCAACGCTCATAAATTTGCCCACAAATCCCTGATAGGTTGCGTCCCGGGTGTCCTCGTCGCTTTTGCGCATAGCGTAGTTACCCAGCCTTCCGCATTTTTTGTTCACGTTTTCCATTTTGGAAAGGAAGGCATACAGGATCTGTCCGCTTTCAGACAAACGACCTGCGTAGGACGCAAGGGTCTTTTGATCTTCCTCCAGGGTAGCAAGCTCCTGCTCCCAGGCTTCGTCACTTATATAAAGGTCCTCGATCGCCCATTTATCCTCTGCGGGGATCTCTGCGCGATTTTTAATGGTATTTTCCATAATTTCCTCCTGATTATCCTCTGTCTGCGGCAATAATCCGTTTCATTGCTTCAATGCCAACCTTGATTGCCGCTGAGGTATCCTCTGTCATAGGCATCTGCAGGCCTGCCTTTTCCCTTTCCTGATTCCAGACTGTGTGGAAGCAGCTGCCGCAGCGCACACCCAGTGCCGCTGCCACCACAAAAAGCGCTGCCGACTCCATTTCGCTGGCTTTTACACCCAATCGCTTATAGCTTTCCCATTTATCTAAAAGCATATAAGAAACCGGAGATTTTTCCGGGGAATGTTGGCCGTAGAAGGAGTCCTTACACTGGACAACGCCTGCGTGGGTACGGTAGCCTAACGCCTCTCCTGCTGCTTTCAAGGCTGCCGCAATTTCAAAATCCGGCACAGCGGGAAATTCCGGGGGCGCATATTCCTGAGAGGTATGCCCAAAGCGCACTGCGCCGGTAGCCACCACCACATCTCCCGGCAGCACATCCATTGCAATGCCGCCGCAGGTGCCGATCCGGATAAAGGTATCTACACCGATGTTGTGCAGCTCCTCCATTGCGATTGCCGCGGAAGGACCGCCGATACCTGTGGAGCAAACGGACACCTTTTCTCCCAAAAGATAACCAGAATAGATGTTATACTCCCGGTTCATTCCGATATGCGCCGGGTCGTCAAAATAGGCAGCAATTGCCTTACAGCGACCCGGGTCACCAGGCAGGAAGCAATATCTGCCTACATCTTCCGGATTACAGCGAATGTGAAACTGAGTTCCGATATCCTGCATAAAGATACCTCCTAGAAAGTAACCGATGATGAGATCGGCAAGGTATAGTGGCGAGAGATTTTGTCTCAAATTAAAGTTTGGAAAATGCAGGAATACTTTGTGTATTTCAAATTTTTCAAACTGCAAAGTTGGGACAAAAGATCCGCTAATAACCGCAGACGATTTCTTCAGCGGTTACTAAAATAAGCTGATTTGGTTTGTTTCCGGCAAGCTGCCGAACGCGCCTGCTTCCTTAAGCATTTGGATGTGGGTCTTACTGACCTTGGGACAGGCAATTGAGAATTCCTCGATGGACAGGAAATGCTTACCTTCTCTGCCGTTTACAATATCAAAGGCTGCGTTTTCGCCCAAGCCGCCAACCGCCACAAAGGGTGGACGCAGCTTGCCGTCCTCGATCACAAAATTCAGAGCGTCGCTTTTATAAATATCAATGGGCAAAAATTCAAAGCCACGGAGGAAGTATTCATAGGCAACCTCCAGGGTGATCAGCAGGTTTTTATCCTTTGCCGATGGCTTTTCCATATCCTCGATTGCCTTGATATGGGCCTTGACCTGTTCGATATTGCCGGTCATCATTGCCGCGTCGAAGTTACCCTTCTGACTGCGGCGGTAGAAATATGCCGCATAGAACGCCAGGGGGTGATTGACCTTGAACCAGGCGATCCGGAACGCCATCATAACATATGCAACCGCGTGTGCCTTGGGGAACAGGTACTTGATTTTCTTACAAGAGCCAATGTACCAATCCGGCACACCTGCGTCGATCATTTCCTGTTCCGCGCCCTCGGGCAAGCCCTTGCCTTTACGGACCGCTTCCATGATCTTAAAGGCACGCTGCTCCGGGATGCCGCAGGAGATCAGGTAGATCATAATATCGTCACGACAGCCGATGGTCTGATCCACCCGTGCCGTACCAGAAACGATCAGGTCCTTGGCGTTGCCCAGCCACACATCCGTGCCGTGGGTATAGCCGGAAATACGCACCAAAAAGTCAAATTTGGTTGGCTTGGTATCCAGCAATACTTCACGGGTGAAGCGGGTGTTGAACTCCGGCACAGCCACCGCACCGGTGGGTCCCAGAATGGGGTCATTTTCATAGCCCAGCACCTTAGAAGATGTAAAAATGGACATTGTATCCTTATCGTCCAAGGGGATCTTTGTTGCCACCACACCGGTCATATCCTCCATTTTGCGGATCATTGTGGGATCGTCGTGACCCAGCATATCCAGCTTCAAGAGGTTTTCCTCCATGGAGTGATACTCAAAGTGGGTAGTGATCTGATCGCTTTCCGGGTCGTCCGCCGGGTGCTGGACCGGACAGAAATCCCAGATCTCATTTTCCTGAGGAATGACTACCAGTCCGCCGGGGTGCTGACCGGTGGTCTGGCGCACATCCATACAGCCGCTGATCAGGCGGCTTTCCTCTGCCTTGCTGACGGATCTGCCCCGCTCCTCCAGATATTTTTTCACATAGCCGTAGGCAGTTTTATCCGCCACCGTACCCACAGTGCCTGCGCGGAACACATGGGATTTTCCGAACATTTCCGTACAGTAGGCGTGGGCGCGGGCCTGATACTCACCGGAGAAATTCAGGTCGATATCCGGAACTTTGTCGCCGCCGAAGCCTAAGAAGGTCTCGAAAGGAATGTTGAAGCCTTCCTTGGCAAAGGGTGTGCCGCATTTGGGACAGACCGCATCCGGCAGGTCTGCGCCACACTCAAAGCCCTTCGGCACATCAAAGGTGGTGTATTTACAGCTTTCATTGGGACAGCGATAGTGGGGCGGGAAGGAATTAACCTCCGTAATGCCCGACATATAGGCAACGATGGACGAGCCAACAGAGCCACGGGAGCCGACCAGATAGCCGTTTTCCAGAGAATTCTGCACCAATCTTTGGGCAGACATATAGATCACATCGTAGTGGCAGTTGATAATATCGCCCAGCTCTGTTTCCACACGCTTGACGATCAGCTCTGGGGGATTTTCACCATAGAGCTGGTGCATTTTGCCATACACCAGTGCTTTTAAGTCCTCAACAGAATTTTCGATCTTGGGTGCAAAGAGGTTGTGGGGCACAGGGCGGACGGTTTCACACATATCCACAATGGTGTTGGGATTGGTGATGACCACTTCCCGCGCCTTTTCTTCGCCCAGATAGCTAAATTCCTCCAGCATTTCATCGGTGGTGCGGAAATACAGGGGGTTATCGTTATCCGCATCGGAGAAGCCCTTGGAAGCAAGCAGAATGTGGCGATAGATCTCGTCCTCGGGATTTAAGAAGTGAACGTCACCGGTGGCGACCACCATTTTGTTCATTCTCTCACCCAACGCCACAATATCCCGGTTGAACTGATACAGGTCATCCTGACTTCCGGCAATGGGTTCTTCCCCTTCTTTTTTGGGGGTGAGCATAAAGCGGTTATTGGACACCGGCTGAATTTCCAGATAGTCATAGAAGGAAGCCAGACGCTCCAGTTCTTCGTCACTCCGTCCCTCAATCACTGCCTGAAACAGCTCGTTATTTTCACAGGCAGAGCCTACCAGAATGCCCTCCCGCAGCTTCATCAGCTCCGACTTGAAGATCCGGGGGAACTTCTTAAAGTGGTTCAGGTTTGCCTCGGAAATCAGCTGATAGAGATTTCTCAGACCCAGTTGATTTTTTGCAAACAGCACAATATGCTGGCACTTCATTGCGGTGGGATGATTGCGACGGAACTGGGGACGTAGGGGAAGCATTGCAGCGTTAATGGACTGCACATCTGTAACGCCCAGCTCCTTCAGCTTTTCCATCAGCTTACCCATAATCGTGCCGCAAACGAGGGCATCGTCCCCTGCCCGGTGGTGGTTAAAATCTGCCAGGGAGAAATGCTTTGCCACCTGATCCAAAGAGAACCGGTGCAGATCGGGCATCAGGTTTTGGGAAATGGTCAGTGTATCCACACTGGTAAGTTCGTATTTAATATTTTGCGCCTTACAGGCGTGACGGATAAAGGTGGTATCAAAATCCGCATTGTGGGCAACCAGTATACTCCCGCCCACGAATTCCAGAAATGCAGGCAGTGCCTGCTGGATTTTCGGCGCGCCTTTTAGCATTTCGTCGGTAATGCCGGTCAGCTCTGTGGTGCGCTTTTCAAGGGGGATGCCCGGGTCTACAAAGGTCTGGAAACGGTCAATTTCTTTGCCGCCCCGCATCCGCACAGCACCGATTTCAATGATCTTATCCCGGCGGGCATATAAGCCGGTGGTCTCCAGATCGAAGGCAACATATTCATCATCGAAGGTCACATTGGCACTTCCCCGGACTGCAAGGGTATCGTCCAGATCGTTAATGTAATAACCCTCGCAGCCATAGAGGATCTTGATTACTTCATCTGTGCCTGCCACCTTCGGTCCGCCGCCCCAGGCTTCCACCGTATGCAGGGCATCGGTAAAGGACTGGACACAGCCGTGGTCTGTGATGGCAATTGCCCGGTGACCCCAAGATGCCGCCTGCTTGATGGCAGCATCGGTATTTGTCAGGGCATCCATCATACTCATACGGGTATGCAGGTGCAGCTCCACCCGCTTTTCACCTACGGCGGTATCAACCCGCTTTGGCATCTGTCCGGGGATAATGGCAAAGGGTTTGAGAACGATCTCATTGGTGAAATTATCCACCTGCAGCTTACCCTGCACCTGAACGACACTACCCTTTTTAATACCTTCCAAAATCGGCTTTGCATCCTTATTTTCCAGAAAACGGCTGACACGGATGGCAGAGGTATTGTCGGTAATATCAAAATTAATCACCGTTGCATTGCGTTTGGGAAGGTCCTTATGTTCAACCTGGAACACTTTACCCTGTACGATGATCATTCCCATATCCAGAGAAAGCTCCTTCATCGGGGTCGGCTGACCCTTAAAGGGTTTTCCGTAAATGGCATTGATTTCCTGAGGCTTTTCTTCCTTTTTGACCGGCGCACCGGGTGCTTTGGGCAACTCGCCGATCATAGAGCTGCGCATTTTCTCCATTGCTTCAAACAGCGCCTTGCCCTCTAATCTTTCTCCTGCGTGAATTTCGATATTCACTTCTGTGGAGAATTTTTGCCGCAAGGTCTCCTGCACAGACCGGACGCACTCCAAAAGTACATCCTTACCGTTGGCTTTCAGGTGGATATGGAGGGTATTTTCCTCCCATTCCCACCCAGCGCCTGCCAGAGAACCCCGGCACATAGAATTTTGGGACACGAACATTCCCATCAGTTCTTCCGGTTCGATAGAAGTCAGCTGGTGGGCAGGATATGTAGCGATCAGCTCCATTGCAGCAAGACCGTAATCGGCAGAAATGGTCAATGCCACCTGATCCAGAAGCCGCTGAGGAATGTACTTTTCCGTATGGATCGCAACAGACACCCTCCGGGATACCGGATCGATATCCGCAGCAGCAACGGCCGCCTGAGATAAAAGATCTTTCATCCCTTCAGGCGGCTGGTACTGAGAAAACATATTCAGAAAAAGTACTGGTTCACTCATAGCGTCCTCTTTATGTGTCAAATTTCTGTTTGATAGTCAGGTGCATCGTAGGACGGGGGCTTGCTCCCGCCGTTGATAATGTTCGTTTTTGGCGGCGGGAGCAAGCCCCCGCCCTACCGGAGCATCAAAGGGTCTCAATGCGTTTTAACAGGGCAGGCAGAAGTTCGTCATAGGGCAGCTTTTCAATTTGCTTGCCCTTTTCAAAGAGCATACCGCAGCCGTCGCCGCCGGCAATGCCGATGTCTGCCTCTCTTGCCTCTCCCGGTCCGTTGACGATACAGCCCATAACTGCCACTGTGATCGGCTTTTGGCAGTCTTTGAGCGCTGCATCCACCTGATTGACAAGACCGATCAGGTCGATCTTCGTCCGTCCGCATGTAGGGCAGGAAATAATATTCACGCCCTCTTTCCGCACGCCCGCAGCTTTCAAAATATCCTTAGCTGCATATACTTCCTCCACCGGATCGTCGGTCAGGCTTACACGGATTGTATCACCGATGCCGTCCAATAAAAGGGCACCGATGCCCATTGCAGACTTCATAAGTCCCATACGGACAGGTCCGGTCTCCGTCACGCCGATATGGATGGGATAGTCGCATTTTTCCCGGAACAGCCGGGCAGCTGCCACCATTGTGGGAACAGTGGAGGATTTCATAGAAACGCAGGTATCGTAAAATCCGAATTTCTCTAAAAGCTCCAGATGCTGGAAGGCACTCTCCACCAGTGCTTGAGCAGTGGGATGACCGTACTTTTCCAGCAGCTTTTTATCTAAACTTCCGCCGTTGACACCAATGCGAATAGGGATATTTTTCTCCTTGCAGACGGACACCACCGCCTGCACCCGATCCTCACCGCCGATGTTGCCGGGGTTAATACGGATCTTGGATGCGCCGCCCTGGGCGGCAGCAATGGCAAGCTTATAGTCGAAGTGGATATCCGCAACCAAGGGCATAGGAGACGCTTTACAAATGTCAGAAAAGGCTTTTGCGGCTTCCATATCCGGAACAGCCAAACGGGCAATCTGACAGCCTGCAGCCTTTAACTGACGAAGCTGCGCAAGAGAGCCTTCCACATCGGTGGTTTTGGTGTTGAGCATAGACTGGATCACCACCGGCGCGCCGCCGCCAATGGTTATATCCCCTACTGTTATCTTTCTTGTCATTGTGGTTACCCCTTAAAGATCATAAAAACATCCTTAAACAAAATAACTGCCATCAATCCAAGGAGCAATATCATACCTGCGCCGTGGATATATCCCTCGTATTTGGGATCAAGCTTTTTCTTTGTGATCTTCTCAATTGCCGTTGTCAAAAGCAGTCCTACGATCCGTCCGCCGTCCAGTGCCGGGATGGGCAAAAGGTTCATTACTGCCAGATTGATGGCAATAAAGCCGCCGAAATACAGCATATTCAGCAGCGCATCCAGAGCAGTTTCCGAAGCCTGGGCAGTGTCCGACATAATCTGCACGATACCCACAGGACCGGAAACATCGCTAAAGCCAGCCTGACCGCTTATGAGCATTTGCAGGCTCAGCCGCACGGAGCGGACCACATTGACAGAGCTGTTCCACACATATTTGATTTTATTGCCGAAATTCGCATCCACTTCGGTAAACCGAATGCCAAATCTCGGTGTGGTTTCTTCTCCAAAAAGGTGGGTTTCCATTAGAAAATCATCGAGAACGACTTTTTCACCGTCCCGTTCCACCACAAGGTCGTGGACATTTCCCGGATTGATTGCCAGGATCATATTCACATCTGAGCTTTCATAGATCCGCTCCCCGTCGATCTTCAAGATCCGGTCGCCAATGTGCAGACCTTCCTCGCTGACCACTGTACAGCCTTGCTCTGCTTCTGCAATCACCGGAACAACGATCTGTTTCATAGGGGCAAACACGATCAGAAAGATCAAAAGACCCGCCAGAAAATTCATCGCTGAGCCGGCAGCAAGAATAATGAGCCGCTTCCACCAGGCAGCTTTTTGGAAGGACCGGGGATTATCCGTATCCTGATCCTCCCCTTCCATTGCGCAATAGCCGCCAATGGGAATACAGCGGATAGAATATAAAGTTTCGCCCTTCTGCTTTTTGAAGATCGCCGGGCCCATAAACATAGAAAATTCATTGACCTGAACACCGGAGAGCTTTGCCGCCACAAAATGGCCCAACTCATGGACAAAGATCAGAATGCTAAATAATAGAATGGCGAACAAAATGCTCATAATCGTCCTCGTTTCACTTAATTATTCCGCACCGCCATACGGGCGAGCCGGTCAGACTCCAAGATCTGTTCCAATGTGGGAGACTGAATAAAGGGAACGGTATCTACCGCTTTGCTGACAAGATCGTAAATATCATAAAAGCCGATCTTATTCTGCAAGAACAGTGCCACCGTTTCTTCGTTTGCGCCGTTCATTGCCGGGCAGGCAGTGCCGCCGATCTTGGCGCAGTCCCGTGCCAGCTTCAGGCAAGGGAATGCCTCCATATCCGGCTTTGCAAAAGTCAAAGGCGCGCAGTCAGTCAGGTCCAGCTTGGGAACTACGCAGTCCATCCGTTCCGGATAGGTCATTGCCAGCTGAATGGGCAGGCGCATATCAGGAGATCCCAGCTGCGCCATCACTGCGCCGTCGGTAAATTCCACCATAGAGTGAACAATACTCTGCCGGTGGATCACCACATCTACTTTTTCCAAGGGCAGATCGTACAGGCGCATTGCCTCGATCACTTCCAGACCCTTGTTCATTAGTGTAGCACAGTCGATGGTGATCTTTTCACCCATTTTCCAGTTGGGGTGCTTCAAGGCATCTGCCTTTGTTACAACACCCAGTTCTTCTCTGGTTTTACCATAGAAAGGACCGCCGGAGCAGGTCAGAATAATTTTCTCCACTTCCCGCTTGTGGTTCATACCCATCAGGCACTGGAAGATGGCAGAATGCTCCGAGTCCACCGGGATGATCTCGGTATTATATTTTTTTGCCTCCGCCATTACCAGCTCACCGGCACAGACCAGTGTTTCCTTGTTGGCAAGGCCAATCCGCTTGCCGGCACGGATAGCCGCAAGGGTAGGCTTCAAACCCACCATACCCACCACAGCGGTGATCACACAGTCTGCATCGGAGATGGTAGCAGCTTCAATCAGTCCATCTTCTCCCCAAGCTACCTGTGTAGGCAGGTCGGCAATTTCTTTTTGCAGCTGCTGGGCAGCTTCCTGGGTTGCCATAACCGCCAACTGGGGGCGATACTTACGGCACTGCTCTGCCATTCGCTCCACACTTGTACCGGCTGTCAGCGCTGCCACAGGCAGACCCAGATGGTCAATAATATCAAGGCTTTGCCGACCGATGGAGCCGGTAGAGCCCAAAATACTTACACACTTTACCATATTACTTCACCACCACAGGAAGTATAAGCAGCAATGCTTCTGTCAAAGGGGCTACCAGGGTCATAGAGTCGAACCGGTCCAAAATGCCGCCGTGACCGGGGATCAGATTGCCGTAGTCCTTAATGCCCACCTGCCGCTTAATGGCAGAAAAGCTCAGATCCCCAAAAACCGCCGCCAGAGAACCCAGCACGCCATAAATAAGGGCATAGAAATAATTCACCGCAAAGCCGAAGGCAAGGTCCAGCACCAGGCAATAGAGGATCATACCAACGATCGCACCCAGCACACCGCCGACCACGCCTTCCACACTTTTCTTGGGACTGATCACCGGAGCAAGCTTGTGCTTGCCGAACTTACAGCCTACAAAATAAGCGCCCGTGTCAGACAAAAATGCCAAAACGAAGGGAATTAAGATCAAAAAGCGACCGTTTGTGCCGCCGTGCAGACGCACCAGCGCGCAGAGCATAAAGGGAATGAGTACACCGCCTGCAAGGCACACCAGCAGCTTTTCATAAGGAAGCTGTGCGTGGGATGCCAGCATTTCCCCGTACAGTGCTGCCACAAACACCAAAATGCCGATCAGCACATAGGGATACGGCAAGCCGTAGTGACTGCCAATGGCAGTGAGAAATGCCATAATGGCAGTATAAACGATCAGCCTGGGTTGCTTGACAAGACCTGTGCCCCACAGCAGCTCATAGGCACCAATGGCTGCCATAATGCCAAAGAGAATGGCAGTAAAGATCGTGGGCAGCACCAAAACGATCACAAGCAGCAGCGGCAGAAGCACGCCTGCTGCAATAATTCGGGTCTTCATCTTTATGCGCCTCCAAACCGGCGGTTACGCCGGCAGTATTCCTCAATGGCCTCATCCAGATCCTTGGGCTGGAAGTCAGGCCACAGTACATTCAAAAATACATATTCCGAATAGGCAGACTGCCACAGCAGGAAATTGCTGGTGCGCAGCTCTCCGGAGGGACGGATGATCAGCTCCGGGTCGGGCACATCCTTGGAGTACAGATAAGAGGCTAGCAGCGCCTCTGTCAGGTCCTCCGGCTTATACTTGCCCTCTGCCACATCCTTGGAAAAGGCTTGCGTTGCCTTCACGATCTCATCTCTGCCGCCGTAATTGAGGCAGAAGTTGACCTGCACATCGTAGTCTGCCGAGCGGTTTTCCGCGTCATAGCACAGCTTTTGCAGCCGGGGGCTCAGGCGGCTCAGGTCACCGAAAAATTTAAAGCGCACCCGGTTCTTTTCCATATCCGCCAGGGCTTCTTCCAAATATTTTCCCAGTAAGCGCATAATGCCTGCCACTTCGTCGGCAGAGCGCTTCCAGTTTTCTGTGGAAAAGGCGTAGACCGTCAGGTACTTAACGCCTAAGGTGCGGCAGTAATTGGCAGTTCTGCGGAAGGCTTCCGCACCGGCTGCGTGACCTGCCGTCCGGGGAAGTCCCCGCTTTTTCGCCCAGCGGCCGTTTCCATCCATAATAATAGCAATATGGCGGGGAATATTGTTTTCACTGATTGCCATATTACCACCTCTTTCTGATAAATTGTAGGGGGCGCAAGCGCCCCCAATTTTAGTATGTCAAAACGCATACTGTCATTCCGAGCCAGTGCGCACACTGGCGTGGGAATCCCCTCGTTATAAGGAAAATGTATCGAAATCCCCAAAAAACAAGAGATTGCCACACCAGCCTGCGGGCTGGTTCGCAATGACCGGTTTTTCAACAGTCTTATGGAGCTTACAGTGCCATAAGCTCCTTTTCCTTAGCAGCCAGAGCTTCGTCTGCCTTCTTTGTGTACTTATCCAGCAGATCCTGCAGATCCTTTTCTGCCTTCTTCTGCTCGTCCTCGGTGATCTCGGAATTCTTCTTGAGCTTCTTCACATAGTCCATACCGTCACGGCGGATGTTACGCATTGCAACCTTTGCATCCTCTGCATACTTCTTGACCTGCTTGACCAGCTCCTTACGGCGCTCCTCGGTCAGCTGGGGGAAGATCAGACGGATGACCTTGCCGTCGTTCTGGGGATTGATGCCCAGATCGCTGATCTGGATCGCCTTCTGGATCTCGGTCAGGAGCTTGGTGTCCCAGGGGGCGATCACCAGAGTGCGGGCATCGGGGGTAGAGATGGTAGCCACACCGTTTAAGGGTGTCTCACTGCCATAATATTCAACTGTGATCCGGTCCAGAACCTTTGCGTTTGCACGGCCTGCGCGAACAGCGCCGAACTCCTCGCTCAAATGATCCAGAGCCTTTTCCATTCTTCTTCCGTAATCGCTGAAATCTACTGCCATAGTGTAGTCCTCCTTAAAACTTGTTTTTCACGGTGGTTCCAATGGCTTCGCCCCGAACCACACGGACAATGCTGTTCTCTTCATCCAGGCCAAAGCAGACCATGGTCATATCATTATCCATAGCCAGCGCCATGGCAGTGATATCGGTAGCCTTCAGGTTTTTCGCCAGTGCTTCACTGTAGGTAAGCTCCGTATAGCGGATGGCATTGGGATCCTTCTTCGGATCCGCGGAATAAATGGCATCGATATTCTTCGCCATCAGGATGGCATCCGCTTCGATCTCCACGCCCCGGAGCACAGCACCGGTATCTGTGGAAAAATAGGGATTGCCGGTTCCTGCAGCAAACAGGACCACTTTTCCCTCATTGAGATACCGCTCAGCAGTATCCCGGGTAAAATACTCCGCAAATTTATTCATTTCAACAGCGCTGAGCACCCGGGCATCCAGGCCATGCTTTTCCAGCGCATCAGCCACCGCAATGGCATTCATCACAGTACCCAGCATGCCCATGGCATCGGCATGGGAGCGCTGCATCTTATCCGCGCCATCCTTGACACCGCGCCAGAAATTACCGGCACCAATGACAAGTCCGATCTGAACGCCCATATCCGTGCATGCTTTGATGGAATCACACAGCCGGTTGACGATGGTAAAATCCAGACCTCTGTGGGCTTCACCGGCC
>JAZQDL010000095.1:0-31621 GCA_045546835.1 Faecousia sp. | reverse complement strand
GGTTTCGGATTCATCTCACAAGAAAGACAAACCATACGACCTTCCGGAACAGGTTCGCCGCAGCATACACAGAAATCAACGTTTGTATTGTTTTCAGGTTTCATAGTTTCATCTCTTTTAATTCGATAGGCAAATTATGCGCAGCGCTTTCCTCGTTTTGATTTTCCAAGACAGTTTCTGTTGTTTTACTTTTACTCCAAACAAGGAACGGTTCAAGGGCCGAATATAGCACCCTAAAAACATCCTCTGCCGTTTCGTCGTTATCCGGAATTTCACCACGCAGAATTTTAATTACAGTAGAGTATACAATATCAAGAATGCGATTAAATATCCTCCATACATCCGTGCCTTTCTTAAAAGCAGGGGTGAAACTCTCTATAACCTTGAAATATGCCTTTCTTCTCTTTAGCGGGGAATAGGAGTTATAATAGTGCGAGTAATAGTACTTAATAAAAAAGGAGCACTTGTCGTAATCAAGGATATTCCTCCAACAACTTTTGAAGAATATGTAACACCGTTCCTCTATCTCTATTCCTTGCATCTTCATAATCGGTTCGTATTTTAGAATACATGCGATCAGTTCACTGTCTATTAAGGCAAACGTTTGCGCAAACAAATCGTCCTTGTCCTCAAACAAGCGATAAATATACACCTCATTAACACCGGAATGGTTAGCTATGGCTTTCGTGGTAGCTTTATGAATACCCTCAGTGGCAACCACATGGATGGTACTTTCCATAAGTTTTTGGCGCATATATTCCTTTTTCATTTTCAAATCCCCCATTTGTAAGTGTTTGCTACAAAGCTCGGAAAAATAACGCAAACGTCGAACGTTTGCAAAGAACAAAGCCTACACCACGCATTGGGTTAATCGATACATGGCGCAGGCTCTAAGGGCTCAGGCTCAGGCAATATATTTACGACACTTTCTGTGCCGCACCGTTTACACTTAATCGGCAAATCTTTGACCTCTGTCGTTGGGAGCAACCACAGCACAGTGTGTTTGCCACATGCCGGACATAAGAATCTTTGATAGTTTTCTTTGCTGGACTGTATATTTTTTTGCAATTCTTTCTCACCTCGTTTTTACGACTCCAATTCACCATAATAAAGCAAAAAAGCCTGCGCCACGGACCGCACTAAGCGATACAAGGCACAGGCTCTAAGGCGCAGGCACAACGTATATACGTTTTTGCATTGCAATATTCTCTGACGTAGTAAGCGGATGGAACACTACACGCTTACCACAGATCAGGTAGATGAATTGTATTTGTGCAGATTGATCCTCTTGCGTGAAGACTCTCTTTTCCGGTTCGAAGTTTATTATCACATAATTCGCATTATGTTGTAAATAGTGTGATTTTTTACAGAGGCATCTGTGCACTTATTTTCTTGCAACAAAATAATGAGCAGCACAAACACGCCCTCTAACCAACATGCAAAAACTGGTTTTACAGAGGGCGCAATTGTGCTGCTTGCTATAATAAGTGCACAAGAAAGAGCCTGAAATTTCTAACTTTTTCTATGCTTTGTAACTTGATTTCACATTGGCATCCGTGTATAATAAAGCAAATTAACTATGTAGATTGAAATAAAGCACCACATAATGCGAATTATGTGGTTTTTATAAAATGTTACTACCACATAATGCGAATTATGTGGTTTTTTCTATACTACAAGTCCCAGGCGTTCGATTTTGCGGCGGTGCTCAAAACCGGTGGTCATGATATAGATTCGAGTAGTGTTGATAGAACTATGCCCCAAAATATCTGCCAACTTGGCGATGTCCTTCTCAATGCCATAGAATGTCCGGGCGAACAGCTTGCGCAGATTGTGGGGGAAGACCTTAGAAGCCTTCACACCAGCAACCTCGCAAAGCTTTTTCATCGCAGCCCAAATATTACTGCGATTGAGTGTTTTGCCGGACCGCGTAATAAAGATGGCTCCAGTAGCAATGCTGTGTCGCTTGGCGTAATTTAATAGAAGGTTTTTTAGTTTGCCCGGAACGAGAATCGTCCGGGTTTTGTTTTTGCAATCCACAGTGACCTCTCCGTGTCGTATTGCTTCCACCGTAAAATACTGCAATTCAGAAACGCGGATACCGGTTCCGCAGATGGTCTGGATTACCAGATTCAGCTGTTCATTCTTTTTAGATGCCTGTAACAGCCGCAGATACTCTGCTTTCGTCAGCTCCTTATCTTCAGCGCAGTAGGTCTGCCGTTGCATTCGGATGTTCTTTACCTTGCAGTTGGACAGTCCCAGAAACTCCAGCAGGCAGTTTACGCTTGCCAGCATAGAGTTAATAGACCGGACGGCATACCCTTGCTCCACCAAATGCTTTTTCCAGTCTACCACAAGCTCCTTTGAAATTTCGTTGCCGCTTGTGTATTGTAAAAATGCCCGAACATCCCGCAGATATTTTTCTTGTGTTGCCGCACTTTTCTCCTCACAACGGAGATAATTGCCAAATTCACAGATTGCATCGTTTGTTAAAATCATATAGTTGCCTCCATTAGGTGATAATTATATTGTACCCTAAATTCAGCAAATAAGATGCTCTCCCATTATTTTTAATAGGATATGGGTTGGGTTTTCTATTTTGCGAATTGGTGTCCGTGACCTCCACCACGGCGGTAGGCAAGTTGGCGGTTACGCGGGTCGGGCCGTCGGGGCAACCCAATCTGGTATCACTGGTAAAGATATGGGCTCTGCTTTCCTCGCCGCACAAAACTGCCCGTTTGGAGAACGCAGCCACACCGTACAGGGTGACCGGGCGGGAACAGCCGATCACCGCATCGGCAATAATGCGATAGTAGAAAGTGGCATCGATACAGTAATGGTTGCGGTCAAAGGCCACCGGATCTACATCCACATAGGTATATAATAGTTCTGCACAGCGGACCTTCGCACCGGAGCTTTGATCCAGAAGTGCCTGGGAACCGGCAGTCAGATAGACCCGCAGGTCCTCAATGCAATCCTTGTCCCGGCAGCTATCTGTGATTTTTCGGGTGTGAATGGATAGCGCCTCCTGCAGATCTTCACAGCTGCAGCGGACACTTCCCTGACAACACTCAGACATTTTTATACCTCCCGATAGGATTTTTGGGAATAAGCAACACGCTTATAGGACAGTTTATGCACCCTAACAAGGGGGTGTGCATATTGCCTGATATCTCAAAAATTTTCCTTTATTTTGTGTTTTACTACTTGCAAAAACCACAACATATAGTATAATAGGTGTTACACGATATCATCCCCCAAAGGAGGTTTTATAATGAAAATCATTAAAAGAAACGGTGCGGAAGTGGTTTTTGACATTGAAAAGATTGAAACCGCCATCACAAAGGCAAACAATGCCGTAGAAGAAGGGGTAAGGATGACGCCCCTGCAGATCAAGCGGATCGCCGAAAGTGTCCAGATCAGCTGTGAGGAAATGGGCCGCAGTCCCTCTGTGGAGGAAATTCAGGACTTAGTGGAAAAGTCCATTATGGCACACGGCGCCTTTGAGGTTGCTAAGACCTATATTACTTACCGCTACACCAGAAGCCTGCTCCGGCAGTCCAACACCACGGATGATCGCATCCTCAGCCTGATCGAGTGCAACAACGAGGAGGTCAAGCAGGAAAACGCCAACAAGAATCCCACCATCAACGCAGTCCAGCGTGACTATATGGCAGGCGAGGTCAGCAAGGACATTACCAGCCGCATTTTGCTGCCGAAGGAAATTGTGGATGCCCACAATGCAGGCATCATCCACTTCCACGATTCGGACTACTATGCCCAGCATATGCACAACTGCGATCTGGTGAACCTGGAGGATATGCTGCAAAACGGCACGGTCATTTCCGGCACACTGATCGAAAAGCCCCACTCCTTCTCTACCGCTTGTAACATTGCCACCCAGATCATCGCACAGGTGGCTTCCAATCAGTACGGCGGTCAGTCCATCAGCCTGACCCACCTTGCCCCCTTTGTGCAGATCAGCCGGGAGCGCATCCGCAAGGCTGTGGCAGAGGAAATGAAGCTGCTGGGGATCGAGCCTTCGGAAGAAGCCTTCTCCAAGGTGGTGGAAGAGCGCCTGCACGAGGAGATCAGCCGCGGTGTACAGACCATCCAGTATCAGGTGGTCACCCTGATGACTACCAACGGACAAGCCCCCTTCATCACCGTGTTTATGTACCTGAACGAGGCAAGAAACGAGCAGGAAAAGAAGGATCTGGCGCTGATCATTGAGGAAATGCTCCGTCAGCGCTATCAGGGCGTTAAGAACGAGAAGGGCGTATGGATTACCCCCGCCTTCCCCAAGCTTATTTATGTACTGGAAGAAGACAATATCACCGAGGATTCCCCTTACTGGTATCTGACCCGGCTGGCTGCCCAGTGTACGGCAAAGCGAATGGTTCCCGATTATATCAGCGAGAAGAAAATGCTGGAGCTGAAGATCGACCAAAACGGAGAGGGTCACTGCTACACCTGTATGGGCTGCCGCTCCTTCCTGACCCCTTATGTAGACGAAAACGGCAAGCCGAAGTATTACGGCCGGTTTAATCAGGGTGTTGTTACCATCAATCTGGTGGATGTGGCGCTATCCTCCGGCAAGGATATGGACAAGTTCTGGCAGATCTTTGACGAGCGGCTGGAGCTGTGCTATCAGGCACTGCTGTGCCGTCACGAACGGCTGAAGGGCACTCTTTCCGATGCTGCTCCTATTTTGTGGCAGTACGGCGCACTGGCAAGGCTTCCCAAGGGCGAGCCCATCGACAAGCTGCTCTACGGCGGATATTCCACCATTTCTCTTGGTTATGCAGGACTTTACGAGTGCGTGAAGTATATGACCGGACGCAGCCACACTGACGAGGTCGCAAAGCCCTTTGCACTGAAAGTAATGCAGCATATGAACGATGCCTGTGCAGGCTGGAAAGCAAAGCATAACATTCACTTCTCCCTGTATGGCACGCCTCTGGAGTCCACCACCTATAAGTTTGCCAAGTGCCTTCAAAACCGCTTTGGTATGATCCCCGGTATTACCGATAAGAGCTATATTACAAATTCCTATCACGTTCACGTAACTGAGGAGATTGATGCCTTTACCAAGCTGAAGTTTGAGGCAGACTTCCAGCAGCTCTCCCCCGGCGGTGCTATCAGCTATGTGGAAGTGCCCAATATGCAGCAAAATATCGATGCGGTTCTGGAAGTAATGAAGTTTATCTACGACAACATTATGTATGCTGAGCTGAACACTAAGAGCGACTACTGCCAGGCGTGCGGTTTCGACGGTGAGATTGAAATTCAGGAGGACGACGGCAAGCTGATCTGGGTCTGTCCTCAGTGCGGCAATACCGATCAGAGCAAAATGAATGTTGCCCGCCGTACCTGCGGCTACATCGGTTCTCAGTTCTGGAATCAGGGCCGCACACAGGAGATCAAGGATAGAGTTTTGCATCTGTAAGCGGTGTGTTTCTATAAGATTATGGGAGGGGCAATGCCCCTCCCATACAATTTTGGTTTCCCTCATCCGCCCCTGCGGGGCACCTTCCCCCAGGGGAAGGCTTAAGGGCGCGTGCAATGCACGCGCCCTTGTTTTTCTTATTTCAGTTCCCAGAGTTTGATCTGGCTGGATTTTTCGTACAGCCGCAAATAGCTGTCGTAGCGGGTCTTTTCGATCTCTCCCGCTTCGGCAGCAGCACGGACTGCGCAGCCAGGCTCAGAGCGATGGGAGCAATCGTGGAACTGGCAATTTCCCAGATACTTTTCAAAATCCGGGAAGGCATACTGGAGATTTTCCTTCAGCAGCACATCCATCTGGTCGGTATCGAAGGAGGAAAAGCCCGGGGTATCCGCCACATAGGTATCCTCCGCCAGCCGGTACAGCTCCACATGACGGGTCGTATGCCGACCTCTGCCCAGCTTTTCGGAAACCTCACCGGTGGCAAGGTTCAGCTCCGGACACAGGCGATTGAGCATACTGCTTTTGCCCACGCCGGTATTGCCCGTAAAGGCTGTGAGCTTTCCTGCAAGCAAGGCTCTCAGCTCCTCTACGCCCTCGCCGGTTTCCGCACTGGCACGGATCACATTGAAGCCTGCATTTCGGTAGATCCGCAAAAGGTCCACCGCCGGGTCCAGATCGCATTTATTGATGCAGATATACACAGAAACTTCCTGCTCAGATGCAATTGCCGCCACCCGGTCAATGAGAAAAGGCTCTGTGACCGGATTGGTGTTTGCCGCAAAGATCACCAGCGCATCCACATTGGCAACTGCCGGGCGAATAAACCGGTTTTTCCGGGGCAGAATACGCTCTACCATTCCCTTTCCCCGCTCTGCGGTGATCTCCACCAGATCGCCGGTCAGGGGAATTTCTGCGCCCTTGCGCAGGTGTCCCCTTCCCCGGCAGGTTACAAGACCTTCCTGGGTCTGGACCTCATAAAATCCACTCAATGAGCGCAAAATGCGCCCTGTTTGCTTTTCAGCCATTGGTCGAAAAATCTACCTCCTGAGTTTTGTACAGCTGACCGCCGATCCAAATCTCATAGTACTGCTTTCCACTGCCGGTGAGGGTCACTGTCACACTGGAAGATCCCGCCGCCACAGTTACTGTTTTAACTGCCTTGCCGCCCTGCCGCAGCTCCACGGTATAATCCGCACTGGTGATATAGTCCTCCGGCAAGGGAATCTCTACTTCCTTTGTAGCCTGCGTCGGATTCTGGGGTTCTGTGGGGGTCGTTTGGACCTCGTCCTCGCCCTTGGATACCTCAAGAACGATCTGGGTATTGATATCGATATCCGTGTTCTTTTCTGCAGACTGGCTAATAACCGTATCCTCGACTTCTTTGCTTGCTACCAGCTTAATATCCGGTGTCTGGAAGCCTGCGGCTTTCAGGACTGTAATTGCCGTATCAATGTTCATACCCACCACATTGGGCATCTTGGCAAGCTGGGGACCCTTGCTGACATAGAGGATGACTTCCTTGCCGGTTTCCAGAGGCTCGCCCTTTTCCGGTTCGGTTTTAATGATCTGGCCGGCAGGGATCGCAGAATCAAACTGCTCTTCTACCTTGATGTTCAGCTTCAATCCCTGATTATTCAGAGTCTGCTTTGCTGTCTCAACCTCTGCGCCCACCACATTGGGCATAGCACCGGTTTTGACCTCCTCACCGGTACTGATCCACAAGGTCACCGTCTGTCCGGCAGTCAGTTCCTCGCCCTGTTTCGGCTCAGATCTGATCACATTGCCCAGACTTACAGTATCACTGGGTTCTTCCTCCAGGCGGATATTCAGGTTCAGCTCCAGATCCTTCAGGATCTTTTCTGCCTGTATCCGGGGCAGATTGTTAAGCTCGCTCATTGTAATGGCCTTTGGCGCAGGACCCATACTGACGGTAACAACGATCTTTGTGCCGGACACCACCATATCGCCGGCATCGGGTGCCTGATCCAGAATCACACCGGCAGGATCGTCTTCATCATAGACCGTATCGGAAATGATCTTAAAATCCTCATATTCCGGAAGCTTTTCAAATTCCAGACCCATCAAATTGGGCACTTCGATCAGGTTCTCACGGCTGCCACCGCTGCCGCCCAGCAGGATCACAAGGAAAATAACGATCGCCATAACCGCAGCCAGCGAACAGGCTATAATGGCAATGGTAGCCGTCCGACTGCTTTTCTCTTCTTCCTGCCGTCTGCGCTGCGCCTGTGCTGATGTTCTGCGCTCCGGCGGAGGTGTACGCCGCTTCGGTCCGTTTGCCGCTTCCTCCACCCGCTCTGCGGTGGTCTGGGGCGGCTGGTCTGCCAGGGGTGACCGGGGAATCCGGGTCACAGCATCCAGCGGCGGTGTATTATAATCAAACAGGATGGTGGGGTCCTTACGGAACTCATCCATATCCGCAAGCATCTTCGTTGCGCTTACATAGCGGTCCTCGATCTCGTGGGTCATTGCCTTCATAATGATCTGCTCAAGACCGCCGGGGATATTGGGGTTGAGCACAGAGGGCATCAGTGCACCGCCGTTGATGTGCTTGATCGCCACTGCCACCGGAGAATCTCCGTCATAAGGCGGACGGCCCGTCATCATTTCATACATCACAACGCCCAGAGAATAGAGATCCGACCGGCTGTCCACCCGTCCGCCCTTTGCCTGCTCCGGAGAAATGTAATGAACAGAGCCCAGTGCTTCCTTTGTCAGGGTATTGCCCTTGGACATCATCCGGGCAATGCCGAAATCGGTGACCTTTACAGAGCCGTTTTTCAGCACCATCACATTATGGGGCTTAATATCTCTGTGGACAATGCCACGGCTGTGGGCGTGCTCCAGCGCCTTTGCGATCTGGATGGCGAAGTGCAGGGTCTCCTTCCAGTTCAGCGTGCCCTTCTTCTCCATATACTGCTTCAGGGAAATACCCTCGATCAGCTCCATTACGATGTAATCCGCCATAATGGAGGAGGACACATCAAAGACGGAAACGATATTGGGGTGGCTGAGGGTTGCAACCGTTTGACTTTCCGCATGGAAACGGCGGCGAAAATCCTCGTCCTCCAGATTATCATCCTTCAAAATTTTAATTGCTACCAGCCGGTTTAATCGGTGGCAACGGGCTTTATAAACAACAGCCATACCGCCGCTACCGATCACTTCCAGAATTTCGTATCGGTTGTCCAGCATTCTGCCTATGTATTTATCCATTGTAAAGCTCCTTTCCCTAATCTCAGACAACGACCAGCGCGCTGGTCACATTATCCGGTGCGCCACGGTGCTTTGCGATTTCCAGCAGTCTTTCGCAGCACTGCTGCTTTTCTGTACCGTGCGCCACTTCAAACAGGATTTCCTGATCGTCCATTAGATTGGAAAGGCCGTCGCTGCAAAGAAGCAGACAGTCTCCCTTTTCCGCCTTCAGGTGGAAAATATCACACATCACCACCGGTTCTGTGCCGATTGCGCGGGTGATCAGGTTCTTTCCGGGATAATTTTTCGCCTTTTCCGGAGTCAGTTCTCCTTTGGCGATCATCATTTGTACCAAAGAGTGATCCTGGGTGATCTGCTGGATGCCTTTTTTATTCACACGGTAGCAGCGGCTGTCGCCTACATTGACTACCGTCACGCGCTTGCCCCGGATCAGCACAGAAACCAGTGTGGTGCCCATACCGGCAAATTCCTGGAATTGCTGTGCCTGATCGTAAACGGTGAAATTTGCAAGCTTTACTGCGCTTTGCAGCATTACATCCACCTGCTCATCGTCCATATCCGATTTCCAGGAGCGCTTGACCTCCTGACTGAACACATCCACTGCAAGAGAGCTTGCTACATTGCCGGACTTTGCACCGCCCATACCGTCACAGACGGTACACAGGAGGGTGTTTTTATCCAGCTGCTCCAAATGGTAGGCATCCTGATTTTGTTCCCGGACGCATCCCGGATCTGTTAATGCCCAGAATTGCATCGGACATCACTCCTTTCGAATGTTGTACTCTTGTCCATACCAATTATAGTGACAACTTCACGTCTTGTTGCTTTTGGCTGTGGTGATAGAGGAAATCAGCCTCCGTCGGTTAGAGCCACAAGCATTGCGTAAAGATTTATAGTTTTCCTCGTTGATTTTACCTTTCCGATACATCAGTTCCAACCAATAGTCAGCCTCGGAGCTTTCTTTTAGAGCAATCTCCAATTTGCTGATAAAATCGTTACGACTTTGGGCATACCTCGCTTCGTGAACATTGACACCTATGGAGGAGGACGCACGTACAAGTTGATTTATAAACACAGAACAGCCCTTTATATCATCGCAGATATCAGAAACAGCAATTGCCAAATTGATACAATCTTCTCTCAATTGATTCCTTTCCATTTCCGAAACCTCTTTCTGTCGATATGTTTTGCTTTGCAAAACTCGATATTTTTGCTTCACAAAATCGATATATCCCGTTGGGATTCGATATGTTGCCTTTTGCAACGAGTCCGATATAAATCCCCTCGTGCGCCGCAGCGCATATCGAGTGCGTCAGCACATATCGATCGCCGCAGGCGAATATCGAAAATCCCACAAAGGGATTTATATCGACGAATCAATCGTTTGCTAATGCAAACGGTTGATTCTTAGTGTAGTTTCTGCGAAGCTGTCCGCAAGAGGCATCGATATCGCCGCCTAAGGTGCGGCGGACGGTTGCGGGAATGCCCGCATCCTCGAGTAACTTCTGAAATTTTGCAACTGCCTGCTTTTTGCTGGGCTTCAGGGGACTTTCCTCCACGTGATTTAAGGGAATCAGGTTCATATGGGCAGGCAGGCCCTTTAAGCGGCGGATCAGCAATTTGGCTGCTTCTTCAGTATCGTTGACACCGTCGATCATTGCATACTCAAAGGATATGCGGCGGTTTGTCTTTTCATAATACCGGCGGCAGGCTGCCAGTAATTCCTCCGTAGGATATGCCTTATTCACCGGCATAATGGTATTGCGGATCTCATCGCTGGGTGCGTGAAGGGACACAGACAAGGTGATCTGCAGCTTCCGTTCCGCCAGTTTATCGATCATCGGCACAAGACCACAGGTGGAGAGGCTGATGTGGCGCATAGAAATATTCATTCCCTCCGGACTGTTTACCAGCTCCAGAAAGCGCATAACATTATCGAAGTTATCCAGCGGCTCACCAATACCCATCAGCACAATATGCCCGATGGGCAGGCCGGAGTCCACCTGGGTAAACAGCACCTGATCCAGCATCTCATAAGGCTCCAGCTTCCGCACCAGGCCACCCAGGGTAGATGCGCAAAAGGCACAGCCCATCCGGCAGCCGACTTCTGTAGAAATGCAGACTGTATTTCCGTAGTGATAGCGCATAAGTACGGTTTCTACACAGTTGCCGTCAGAAAGACGCCAAAGGTACTTGATGGTGCCGTCCAGCTTACTTTCCTGCTTACGCACAACCTCCGGCGCAGAAATAGGGAAATTTTCTTCCAGCTTGCTGCGCAGGTCTTTGGGAAGATTGGTCATTTCCTCGTAGCTACGCACACCCCGGTGCAGCCAGGTATACAGCTGCTTTGCCCGAAATGCCGGCTGTCCCAATTCCTTGAGAACCGCACCAATTTCCTGGATAGTCATTGATTTAATATGATTCATTCTGCTACTCCAACCACCAAGTAGGGCGGGGGCTTGCTCCCGCCGCAACAAGGGCTTTCTTCGGCGGGAGCAAGCCCCCGCCCTACATAGTTTAATCGTTTCTTCGCAGGCGGCAGATAAAGAAGCCGTCTGTGTCATATTCTCCCGGCACAAGTGCCAGCATACCGCTTTCATTTTTGGGAAATGCGGTGGGCAATGGCAGGGGTTCTAAGGTAAAATCCGGGCGGGTTTTCAGGAATTTTTCCACCACGCCTTCATTTTCCTTCCGCACCAGTGTGCAAGTGGAATAGATCAGCACGCCGCCTTTTTTTACATAGTTTGCTTGATTACATAGGATCGCCAGCTGCAACTGTGGCAGATCCTGCATAGTATCCGGGTCTTTGTAGCGGATATCCGGCTTTTTGCGGATAATGCCGTAACCGGAGCAAGGTACATCGGCAATCACAGCATCCATTTTATCGATCCACGCAGCAACTTCCTCAGATGCGTCCTGACAGAACACCTGAACATTTGCAAGCCCTAAGCGCTTTGCACCGTTTTCGATGAGTAGCGTCTTATGGCTGTGGATATCGCAGGAGAACATCTTTCCCCTACCGCCCATCGAAATGGCAGCTGCAAAGGTCTTTCCGCCGGGTGCTGCACAGCAATCCAGCACCTGAATATCCCGGTCATTCGGAAGCTGTGCGCACAGGACACTGAGCTTTGCCGCTGCATCCTGCACATAAAAGAGCCCCTCCTGAAAGGAATTAAGCAGTTCTATGTTGCCTGTTCCGGACAGGATCAGGCAGTCTCTCATCCAGCCATGGCTTTGGGCAGTAACGCCCTCAGCTTCCAAGCGACTGATTAAATCATCCTTGGTGATTTTCAGAATGTTGACCTGAACCACCATAGGGGGAATCGCATTGTTTGCTTTCAGCATACCTTCCAGCCGGTCCTGGCCCACATAGCTGCGGAGCAAGGAAACCAGCTTTTTCGGGTGGCTGTATTTTTCTTCCGGTGTGTTCGGCTGCTTCAGTGTAGCTTTCGAACGGACTGCATTTCGCAGAACGCCATTGACTAAGGGTGCAGCATTTTTCTGATTGCGGCAATATTTTTTTGCCAGCTCCACAGATTCATTTACTGCCGCTGACTGGGGGATCTTGTCCATCTGGAAAAGCTGGTACAGTCCCAGATGCAAAATGTCCCGCACTGCCGGATGAAGGCT
Source organism: Faecousia sp. (assembly GCA_045546835.1). Classification (GTDB taxonomy): domain Bacteria; phylum Bacillota; class Clostridia; order Oscillospirales; family Oscillospiraceae; genus Faecousia. The sequence continues at coordinate 19,308 of JAZQDL010000095.1, read as the reverse complement.
TTTGAGATTGCCGGTGAGCAGCTGCTTCAGGTAAAAATCCAGCTTCATACGATTTTGCAGCACACCGTAGCTGAGTCTTGCTGCCAGCGCTGCCTCCCGGCGGTCCAGCCGGTCCCGGGCGGTGTAATCCTTCAAAACGCCGTTGGACCAGCCGCCTTCCTTTCGGCAAGCGATCAGCACATTCAGCGCCGTTTCTCTTGCGCCCATAATTAAATCTCCAAAGGATGGCCTCGGAAGTAATCCGGTGCTGCCATCCGCTTGCCGCCCTCTGCCTGCAAAATGCGAATTTCAATTGCATCCTGTAAGCACGCGATCTTGAGGCCGGTTTTTGTCAGTCCCAGGATCGTACCGGGGGTCTCGTTATGGTCACAGGGGATCACCGCTGTAGTGTAGACCTTAAAGCGGTTACCCTGAATTTGGGTAGTTGCAATGGGCCAGGGGTTCAGTCCCCGGACCTTGTTGTGGACCGCCTGTGCGCTCATATGATAGTCAATGGGGCACATAGACTTATCCAGCATAGGGGCATAGGTTGCCTTTGCGTTATCCTGCGGTACAGCAGGCACAGGACCTTCGCCCATTTTCTGCAAGGTTTCCCACAGCAGTTCTGCACCTAGCTCTGCCAATCTATCCAGCAGCTCCCCTGCGGTTTCGTCCGGACCGATAGGTGTTTTCTTGCAATTGATCACATCACCCTCGTCCATACCCTCAGACAGGTACATTACGCTGACGCCGGTTTCCTGTAAGCCGTCCAGCACTGCCCACTGATAGGGGGCAGAACCCCGATACGCCGGCAGCAGGCTTGTGTGCACATTGATGCAGCCCTTGGGAGGAATGTCCAGCACACTGCGGGGCAGAATTCTTCCGTAAGCAACCACCGCCACCACATCCGGCTGATGGTCACGCAGCTGCTGCACGGTTTCTTCTGCACGGAAGTTTTCCGGCTGGTAGACAGGGATATCATTTGCCAGCGCAACCTCTTTCACAGGTGAATACACCAGCTTCATTCCTCTGCCCTTTGGCCTGTCCGGCTGGGTATAGACTGCCACAACCTCAGTTCCCTTTTCCAGTATTTTCTTTAGACAGGTCGCCGCAATATCCGGCGTTCCCATAAATACAACACGCATTATGGATTACTCCTCATCCATCATTAATTCTTCTTCCGTCAGCAGGCGCTCCATCACTTCTGTATAGACAATGCCATCCAGATGGTCCAGCTCGTGGCAGAAGCATCTGGCAGTCAGCTCCTCGCCCTCGGCTTCGTACCAATTGCCGTTACGGTCCTGCGCCCGGACCTTTGCGTAATAAGGGCGCTTGACCAGTCCATACAGTCCGGGGATGCTCAGACAGCCTTCCGGACCTTCCTGCTCGCCGTCTGTTTCCACCAGTGTGGGGTTGACCAGCTCCAGAATTTCTTCGCCGTTATCCACCAGCACCACCCGGCGCAAAATGCCCACCTGGGGTGCTGCCAGACCCACGCCGCCGGACTCGATCAGGGTTTCCCGCATATCATCCAGAAGCTTATGGAGTCTCTCATCAAAATTTACCACGCTCTTGCAGGTCTTATGCAGTGCGGGGTCTTTATCTGTTAAAATTTTACGAAGTCCCATTTTTATATACCTCAGTCAAATCCATTTACATCGATATAGGCGGATACGCCCCGATTTTCTTTATCTGTGGAAAACTGCCGCAGCAGATGTGCCAGAAGCAGCCGCAGATTTTTTGTCATCTTGCACCGCAGGCTCAGCCGGTAGCGGAAGTTATAGTTGATCTTCGGCACGATACAGGGTGCAGGCCCTAAGATCGTGCATTTCTCAGCAGTATATTCCTGCATTTTCAGGCAATAGGCAAGGCTGTCCCGGAATTTCACCGCGCCCCGAAGAACTCTTGCCTCATCCTGACCGGTAAAGGTGACCGTTGCCAGATCACCGAAGGGCGGACAACTCTGCACCAGGCGAAGGTCGATCTCCAGATCGTAGAAGCCTTCGTAATCCTGCTGGGAAGCCAGGGTTATGACCTTATGCTGGGGAACAAGGGTCTGGATCATTGCCTTGCCTGCGGCATCGCCGCGGCCTGCTCTGCCCACCACCTGGGTCAGCATATTAAAGGTGTTTTCCGCAGCTCGATAGCTGTCTGTATAAAGTCCCAGATCCGCATCCAGAACGCCAACCAGCGTCACATTGGGAAGATTCAATCCCTTTGCCACCATTTGCGTACCGATGAGGATGGGAATATTTTCATTTTTGAAATGGTCCAGTATGTTTTCGTGGGTGTTGGCTGCGCTGACCGTATCCGTATCCATCCGATCCACCTTCAGGTCGGAAAACAGGCTTTGCAGCTCCTGCTGGACCTTTTGTGTGCCAACGCCGATCCGTTTCATAGGACCGCCGCAATGATCGCACCGGTTTGCGGCAGGTTGGGAATAGCCGCAATAGTGGCACATCAGGCGCTCGTTGGCACTGTGGTAAGTAAGGCGGGTATTGCAACGGGGACACTCCGGTGACTGCCGGCAGTCCACGCATACCATCGCCCGGCTATTGCCTCTGCGGTTAAGAAACAGAATGGTCTGCCGGCCGGCATCTGCTGTGTCCCGGATAGCATTCTGGAGCGCCTGACTTAAGGAAAGGTCATTTCCCAGCTTCAGCTCCTCCCGCAGATCCACGATCTGAACCTCCGGTAAGGTCTTTCCGTTATACCGCTGGGTGAGGGTATAGAGCCGATAGTCGCCTTTTTTCGCGTGGTACATCGTCTCCACCGTGGGGGTGGCAGAGCCAAGCAGTACCAGCGCTTTTTCCTTGCTTCCCCGGAAAAGTGCCACTTCTCTGGCGTGATACCGGGGGGTGTTTTCCGATTTATAGGAATGCTCCTGTTCCTCGTCCAGAATGATCAGCCCCGGATCCGGGCAAGGGGCAAACACCGCCGACCGTGTTCCCACGATCACCTTTGCCTCCCCGCTGCGTGCCCGCTTCCATTGATCGTAGCGCTCTCCTGCGGAAAGGCTGCTGTGAAGCACCGCCACCTGCTGACCGAAATAAGCTGCCAGCAAGCCCAAAAGCTGGGGCGTCAGCACGATTTCCGGCACAAGGAGCATTGCCTGCTTTCCCATATCCAGACAATTCTGGATCAGCTTAATGTATACTGCTGTTTTTCCCGAGCCGGTAACACCGTACAAAAGTGCCGCGCCCGGTGAAGGCTGCTGCATTTGCTGTGTCAGGCCTTCCAGCGCCTGTTCCTGCTCCGGATTTAGTTCCAGAGGCCCACTTAGCTGAATGGGTTTGATCTGGCTGCAACGAAGCAGTTCTCTTTCAGAAAGGGTCAGGAAGCCCAGCTCTGCCAGGCGTTTGACCGTACCGGTCTTTGCACCGGTAAAATAGCAGATCTCCTTCACTGCCGCACTGCCCACTGCACACATCAGCTCCAGCACAGCCTTTTGGGCGGCAGCAGATTTGGGTCGGCTGGCTGCAAACGCCATTGCCTCCTCGGCAGAGACTGCCAGTGTTGCGATCTTCTCGGTTTTATCTCCGGTTCTGCGGAGAAAATCCCGCTGGGCGGAGATCCATTTTTTACGAATAAGGTAACTAAGTGCCTTATCAAGCTTTTCTTCATCGGAAATCAGCTGACGGAGCACTGCGCCCTCTGCTTGTCCACCACAGTTTTCCAAAAGCGCAAGCACTGCAAGGGCATCGGTTTGGCGGACAATTGCCTGCTGCCAGGAGCGGTCCTCGGTCAGGGTATAGGTATCCTTGGTCTGAAACCAAAGGCCTGCCGGGAGCATCGCCCGGATGGCATCGAAAAAGGTACAAAAATACCGCTCCCGCATAAAAGCCGCCAGGTGAAGCATTGTATCCGACAGCATTGGGGTATCGTCCAATGTCCGCTCAATAAATTTGAGCTTTTCCGATACGCCTTCCTCTACCGTCAAAACAACACCTTCGCTTTTCCGGTTACTTCTGCCGAAGGGCACCATCACCCGCATACCGGGAAGCACCTTCATCCCTTCTGGGATATGATAGGAGTAAGGCTTGTCTATGGCAAAATTTGCCGCAGCAACCGCGATCTTTGCGATCATAAAGCCCCTCCTCCCATCAATGTCATTAAGTTAAGAAAAACGGTCATTCCGAGCCAGTGCTCACACTGGCGTGGGAATCCCCATCTTAGGGAGGAGATTGCCACACCACTTAAGCGGACTGGTTCGCAATGACACTAACTTAGTGACATTGTTCCTCCCCTTTGATTTTTCTTCTCTTAGTTCTTATACTCGTCCTTCAATCTGGCGCACAGCTTGCCGTCAGCAACCTCCTGGATTGCCAGGGTCACCGGCTTCTCGGTCAGCTCTTCCTGCATTTCGTCAGCCTCTACAGCGATCTCTCTGGCGCGCTTGGCAACCACATTGACAAGCAGGTAACGGCTAGACACATTCTTCAGTAAATCTGCAACAGGGGGGTAAAGCATAGTAAATTCCTCCATTTAATCTGCCACTTGGGCAATAATCTTTAATATTTCATCGGCGCAGGCATCTACCTGCTCGTTGACGACTGTGTAGTCATATTTGGCACTTTGTTCCATTTCCCACTGGGCTCTTGCCAGACGGGTTTTGATCTGCTCGTCGGAGGTATCTCCCCGACTGCGCAGACGACGCTCCAGCTCCTCCATAGAGGGGGGCGCAATAAAGATCAGCACCGCTTCCGGCCAGGCTTTGCGCACATTAAACGCACCGTTGGGTTCAATGTCCAAAATAACACTGCCGGTTTTCAGCTTTTCATCCAGCTGCCCTTTCGGTGTGCCATAGTAGTTATCCATATGGGCATCGTATTCCAGAAATTCCCCTTTTTCGATCATATCCAAAAAGGTTTCCTTAGTAACAAAATAGTAGCTCTCGCCGTCTACTTCACCCGGCCTGGGGGCGCGGGTGGTTGCGGACACAGAAAATCGCAGGTCATCCCGGCGGTCCATAACCTCACCGAGGACAGTGCTTTTGCCCACACCGGAGCAGCCGCTCATTACGATCAGTTTTCCCTTTCCCATCACTGCGCCTCCTGCTTGTCGTTCCAGCGGGCAGTCAGGGCATCGGGGGTCAAGGCAGAGAGGATCACATGGTCTGTGTCCATCAGGATCACAGACTGGGTCTTGCGTCCGTAGGATGCATCCACCAGCATTCCCCGCTCCTTTGCCTCCTGCACAATGCGCTTGATCGGTGCGGAATCCGGCTCAACAATTGCCAAGATCCGTCCGGCAGCAATCACACTGCCAAAGCCGATATTGATCAGTTTCATACTTACCTCTTACTCAATATTCTGGGTCTGTTCCCGGATCTTCTCCAGCTCAGCCTTAATATCCACAACGATCCGTGCCAGCTTTACATCGGTACATTTCGAGCCGATGGTATTTGCTTCCCGGTTCATTTCCTGCAGCAGGAAGTCCAGCTTTCTGCCCACAGCACCACCACCGTCCAGCATAGTGTTCATCTGCTGCAGATGGCTGCGCAGGCGGACAGTTTCCTCGTCTACTGCTACCTTATCTGCAAAGATGGCAGCTTCGGTCAGGATACGGCTTTCGTCGATGGCTGTATTTTCCAGAACCTCCCGGAGCTTCGCCTCCAGCCGTGCCCGGTAATCCACCACTGTCTGGGCGTTGCCCTCTTCTACCTTTGACACCAGGTCCGCAATGGTCTGACCCCGGCTGCGCAGATCCCGGTCCAGTGCCTGTCCTTCTGTGCAACGCATTGCATCGTAGCCTTCCAGTGCCTTTGCCACAACCGACATCAGATCCTGAAGGAGTGCATCCTCATCCACTTCCGGCTTTTCTACTGCGAATACTTCCGGAAGGCGGGACAGGGTCGAAGCGCTGATGTCATTTTCTACGCCGTACTCAGATACCATCTGGCGCATAGCGTTCAGGTAGCCTTCCAGCACATTCTTGTTCAAACTTACCTGAATCTCTTCGCCGCCTTCCGTATGGAGGCTGATATACACATCCACCTTACCTCTGGAAATAGAGGCTTTCACTGCCTGCTTCACTGCATCCTCCGCAAAGGACACCGTGCGGGGCAGGCGTACAGAGCAATCCAGATAGCGGTTGTTCACCGAGCGGACTTCTACTGTAAATTCTCTTCCGTTTACCGTTTCTACGGCCCGGCCATAGCCGGTCATACTTTTTATCAAGGTCATTATCCCCTTTTTTTCAGGTCTCATTTCGAAACCCTGTGATGGTATAGATCGTTTCTTTACGCTTTGCCATATATCGGTCATAGACTGCAGCAATGGTGGTGCCCAATAAAAAGGCAAGACATCCTGTCAGGCCACCTCTTTGCCACAGTGCCGCACCCAATGCATATCCCAGAAAGAACAGTGCCAAAGGAAGAATGTACAGCACAGCCGCTGCCGCCAGCACCGGACCGGAGCCGGACTGGATCACCACCAGATCCCCCGGCTTTGCACCGATGGGGTTTTGGGCGGTCAGGATCAGGGTTTCCTGGGCTGCACCGCAGCCGGAACACTTATGGCACTCGCCGGAGCAGGCACTCTGGCGAATATGGATCACTTGGGCAGTTGCGTCATCGTTACACTTTTGGACACGAACAAGCTGCTCCATTTAACCCTCCTGATTTTTCAGGGTTGCGGAGACCACATAGGAACCTACCGTTCCGGCATCGCTGAATGTACTGCCAAATTCCACCAGTGCACGCATAGTTGCTGTGCCGGGCTGTGCATTTGCAAAGTCTACTGTGACTGTTACATCCTTTTCCGTAATGGCATCGATCAGCAAGGACGGGCCCCGGACAGTGATCTCCAGTGCCTGGGTGATCATATCCACTTCCATTCCTGCCGGTACATTCACTGCCTGAATTTTGGTTATATTCAGGGTTTTGGTCTTCAGGTCGGAGAATTTCACCTCTACGGTCACTTCCGTCACGCCGGTCTCATTGGTCACTCCCTCAGGCAGGGTGATGGGGAATGTCAGGGTGCTATCTTCCAGTATTTCGCCCAGATTGACCGTACCGAGCTTCAATACATCCAGGCCTTCCAGAAGGGCATCGCTGCCGGAGATCCGGATGGTCTGGGGACTGATGGTTACGGTGCTGTTCTTCTGGGTCACACCGCCGCCATAGACAGTTTCCACATTCAGGCTGATCTCCTTCACCCGCAGGACCTTTACAGTCAGGTTGACTGCCTCCACATTGGTAGTCACCCGCTGCACATCCACAGGATTTCCTTCTTCATCACACAGATCGTAAACATATTGACCGGCAACTGTCACATTCTTATCGTTCAGATCCACTTCGATCCGTGCCTGTGCGATTTTTTCCACAACACTTTCCGGCCCGGAGATCTCGATGGTTTCGTTATCAAGCACTGCATTTTCCTTGTCGGCAATGAAGCCTTCCGGTACAGAGCCAATATATTCCGCCACAACATCCACGCGCTTTACGATCCGCTTTTCCGTCTTCAGTGTGATCATATTGGTGCTTTGACCTGTACGGACGATGTCGTTCCCGTTCACAGTGCCCGGATAAGAGACGGAATAATCAAGCCGGTGGGTGCCTGCTGCTTCAATGGTTGCAGCATTTACAAGAACCTGAATGTTATTAGAATCCAGCTTGTTCAGGTCTGTACGGTTACCGGACAGGGTCAGATCCACCGGCTCCAGATCTGAGGTGATCATTAGACCACGCTCTTCCAAAATGTTCTCATTCTGCAGAACCACCTGGACATTGTAATAGGTTTCTTCTGAACCGGGGCTTACCACTGTGACAACATACAGCCACAGGCCAAACGCAACCACCGCGGAAAGGAGCATATATAAAATTTTATTTTTCATCGGACCGATCTCCCTTCTCCTTCTTTTGGAGCTTCTGGCGGAGCTTTACCACCAGATTTTCTTCCTTCGGCGTGGTATCGGGACACAGCTCGTTGATCAGCAGCTTTTCCAGAGTCTGGGGTGCAAGATGGCGCTTAAGCATACCGCCCACCGCCACAGAAATCGCGCCGGTTTCCTCGGAAACAATTACGACAACTGCATCGGAAACCTCACTCATACCCACCGCTGCCCTGTGGCGTGTACCAAGATCGGCACTGAGCCGGCTGGTTTCAGACAGAGGGAGCACGCAGGCTGCCGCCATCACTCGACCCTCACGAATAATCATCGCGCCATCGTGAAGCGCCGCCTTGGGGAAGAATACATTACGGATCAGCTGTTCAGACACCTTGCCGTCGATCACGGTGCCGGACTTAAGATACTCATCCAGCCGGGTATCTCTGGCAAAGACGATCAGCGCGCCTACCCGCTCCCGGCTCATCACTTCACAGGCCTGAACGGTCTGGGCAATCATCGGCTCTAATTCCTGCTCCGTCTTCTGAACCCCTAAAAAGCGCTTGAGCTTCATACCGCTCAAGTGGTCAATCATACGGCGCAGCTCCGGCTGGAACAAAACCACCACCGCGATCAGACCGACAGCCAGCAGCTGGTTTAAGATAAAGCTGAGGGCGTGCAGGTCAAAAAGATCCGTCAAACCGGCAATGACAATCACCGACAGCACGATACCACCAATTCTGGCAGTACCGGTAGAACGCAGCAGCGGCATCAATTTATAGATGAGAAATGCTACAATAAAAATGTCCACATAATCCGAAAAATGCATTGTCTGAATTTGCTGCCAAATCGTCTGCAAGTATTCCATATCGTTCCTTCTTTCCTGCATTTTTAAGTGCAAAAATCTATTGTAAAGCAAATGATTTTGCTATTGCGGCATATTAAGCCTATTATCTATCCTATTATAGCGAATAAAGCCGCCGATAGCAATAGGAAATCAAAATTTTTTACATCTTTCCAGAGCTAAAATCAGCTCTCCTGTCTGCCGGGGCGCGGCATCATAACCATAGCTGACACGGACTGTCCCGGTTTGCAGCGTTCCTGCACTTTCGTGAGCCAAGGGCGCGCAATGAAGACCTGCCCGGACTGCAATCCCCCGCTTGGACAAACTTTGTGCCACTTCCTCACAGTCTCCCTTCGGCACAAAAGAAACTGTTCCGCTTTGATGCTCCCCCGCAAAGACCTGAAAGCCTAGTTTTTCCAGTCCTGCAATACAGCGCCTTACCTCTGCACATTCCTGCTTATGAATTCGGTCAATTCCAATTCGCTGCAGATAGGAAATCCCAGCACCTAAGCCGGCAATTCCCGGCACATTCAGTGTGCCTGCTTCCAATCGGTCCGGAAGGTAATCCGGCATTTGTTGATTCACAGAATCGCTGCCTGTACCGCCCATCAAGAGAGGTTCCGGTTCTCTGCCGCACAGCAGCAGACCTGTTCCCTGAGGGCCAAGAAGACCTTTGTGTCCGGGCATTGCAACAAAATCTGCCCCCCACTGTCTTAAGCTTATAGGCAGCGTCCCTGCGGACTGTGCCGCATCCACAATAAACGGCACATTGTACTGCCGGCACAGGGCCGCCATTTCCTCCACCGGCAAAATATAGCCAAACACATTGGAGCAGTGGGTGAAAACAGCGGCGTTTACGCCTTTTTTCAGTGCCTGCTCCCATTCTTTCAGTGTATTTTCCCAATCAAAGAGCTTCCGTCCGGCAATAATTATTTCTGCACCAACGGCGTGCAAAGGACGGGTGACAGCATTATGCTCAAAGCCGGAGATCACTACCTTTTGCCCCGGCTTTACCAATGTGCGGATGGCGATATTCAGACCGTGGGTACAGTTCGATGTGAATACTACCTGCTCAGCTGGACAGTCAAACATAGCACCTGCTGCTTCTCTGCAGCGCAGTACTGTATGCGCCGCCCGCATTGCCGCAGGGTGTCCTCCCCGTCCGGGATTTGCGCAGGTCTCCAGTGCACACCGGACCGCCTGCTCAACCGCAGGCGGCTTGTGAGAGGAGGTAGCGCCATTGTCCAGATAGGTCATAGCGCCAGTTCCTCCAGTTTTCCGTTTTCTCTGCGCAGGTAGACCTTGCGAAAAGCAACATCGTGGGCACGGAGCAGCTCCAGCGCAGACATCACATCCTGACAACGAACCCGCAGGGAATATCCGCAGCCCTGTTCTTCCATCCAACGGGGGGTGCGGTGTATATTACAATCCAATCCTGAACGCCGCAGCAGCCCTTCTCCTCTCTGGGCAGGCGTAATGGACCGGAAGGTGATCATACAAGCTTTCATAATAAAAACCTCCTGGGATACCCTATGCCCAGGAGGTCGAAATTGTGCAAATTTCGTTTGTCGGGCAATTGCCCAACAAACAATTGAAAATTGATAATTGAAAATTGAAAATTATTGTATTCCCTTCGGGAATTTTTATTTATAATTTAACACTTTAATTGTCCATTGTCCATTGTCAATTGTCAATTTGTTATCTGCTTGCAATATTCATTCTTGCAATAGGCAAACAGCGTGGCAGGACATTCCGCTGCCGTCGCCGGTAAAGCCAAGATGTTCTTCCGTGGTGGCTTTTACATTCACCTGATTTTCCGCTATGCCCAGATCTTCTGCGATATTGCGGGTCATTTGGGGGATAAATTCCTTCAGCTTCGGTCTCTGGGCGATCATCGTCACATCGATATTGCCCACCAGGTAACCGGCATCTGCCAGCTTCTTGCCCACTTCACGCAAAAGCATCCGGGAGTCCGCGCCCTTATATGCCGGGTCTGTATCCGGAAAATGGTAGCCAATATCCCGCAAAGCTGCTGCCCCCAGCAGGGCGTCCATCACTGCGTGGAGCAGCACATCCGCATCCGAATGGCCCAAAAGTCCCAATTCATAGGGTATCTTTACGCCGCCTAGGATCAGATCCCTTCCTTCCACCAAGCGGTGTACATCATATCCGTGTCCGATCCTCACTGCATTTCCTCCATCAGCATTTCTGCCACCTTCATATCCATAGGGGTAGTGACTTTGATGTTCCGTTCATCACCCTCCACGATCTTAACCTTCATTCCCATCCGCTCCACAGCAGAGCAGTCATCGGTAATTTCCACTTTCTCGTCCTTCGCCTTCTTCAGCGCACCCCGGAGCAGGTCAAAATCAAAGATCTGGGGTGTCTGGACTGCCTGTAAACGGCTTCTGTCCGGCGTTGCAGCTACCACGCCACCACTGACCACCTTGACCGTATCCTTCACCGGAACGGCCGGTGCGGCAGCGCCGTAGGTGTTGGCCGCCCGTACGGTCCGGTCGATCACCTGATAAGAGATCAGCGGTCTTGCGCCGTCCTGGATCGCCGCCAGCTTCACCTTCTTCGACAAGGCGTTTAGTCCATTCTGCACAGACTCCGGGCGGCTGCTGCCCCCGGCTATCACCGCTTTTACTTTATCGAAATTACGGCACAGACCCATAATTTCTTCCATCAGATCAGGACGGGTAACGATCACGATCTCCCGGATTGCATCGCATTCCTGGAAGGCGCGTACCGTATGGACGATCATCGGTTCGCCCTTCAAAAGCGCCATCACTTTATCGATGCCGCCCATCCGGGAGGCTGTGCCCGCCGCCACGATCACAGCCCCACAGTACTTCAGGGGCAGGAATTTTCTGGCAGTTCGGGTCAAATCCTGTGTTTTCATAGCTTACAGCTCCTTAACAAGCTTTTTATAGTATGCTCCCCGTTCCATAAAATTCTTAAACTGGTCAAAGGCTGCGCAGGCAGGGCTCATCAGGACAACATCTCCCTTTTCCGCTTCCTTGGCAGCTGCCAGAACAGCAGAGGTGAAGTCTCCGCAGTCTACAATTTCCGGATGTCCGGGGCGATAGTCCGGGCAGGTTTCCACTGCAGCACAGATCTTTTGGGCAGTTGCACCGTTCAAAAAGAGCTTTTTCACACTGCGACACACATAAGGTCCAAGCACATCAAAGGGAATGTGCTTATCGTAGCCGCCGGCGATCAGCAAAACCTTTTCCGGGAAGCTGTTTAGCCCCGCGATGGTACGGCTGGGGGAAGAAGCGATGGAATCGTTATAAAATCTTACGCCGTCTTTAATGCGCACCAGCTCGATCCGGTGCTCCACGCCGCCGAAATTCTTGGCAACCTCACGGATAGTCTCATCCTCCACAAGACCTTCTACCGCTAAGATCGCTGCCATATAATTTTCAATATTATGGACACCGGGGATCAGAATATCTGCCGTATTCAAAACTGGTGTTTCTCCCCGGAAGATCACCCCATCCTTGACGAATACATCGGAAGCGCCCTGACGGGAGAACTTCTTTGTTGTGCCGTTGCCTGTAAAGCTATCGGTAATGTCGTTATCTGCATTGAGGACCAATTTCCCGGCTGTATCCTGAAACGCAAAGATATTTTTCTTCGCCTGCACATATTCCTCCATATCCTTATGGACATCCAGATGGTTGGGGGCAAGGTTTGTGACCACAGCCACTTGGGCGCTGCGAGTCATATCCATCAGCTGGAAGGAGCTAAGCTCCACAACCGCAAAGTCCGTTTCCTTCATTCCCCGGCACAGGGGCAGCAAGGGTGTGCCGATATTGCCGCCAAGCCAGACAGTTTTTCCCGATGCCTTAAGCATTTCGGAGATCAGGGTGGTTGTGGTAGTTTTGCCGTCAGAGCCGGTTACTGCCAGAATCTTACAGGGGCAAAGACGGAAAAACACATCCATTTCGCTGGTAATCTTTGCACCTGCTGTCCGCAGGCCTTCCAGTGCAGGATTTGCAGGATGCATACCCGGTGTGCGGAACACCAGATCTGCGGTCAGTCCCTCCAGATATGTATCACCCACCTGCAGCTTACAGCCAAGCTGTTCCAGCTCCAGAACTTCTGCGTCCAGCTTTTCTCTGGGGTTTTTGTCGCAGCCGGTTACAGTGCAGCCATACTCCAAAAGCAGCCGTACCAAAGGACGGTTGCTGACACCTAAGCCCAGAACCGCGATCTTCTTCCCCTTCAGGGAATTAAAATAATTATCAAATATAGTTGACATATAGGACACCCCATTCGCATCAATTCAAATTTCTGTTTATCGAACCGACTACGGTAGGGCGGGGGCTTGCTCCCGCCGTCGATAACTGAGCTTTTTAGCGGCGGGAGCAAGCCCCCGCCCTACGATGTGCCAATTCGTCAAACAGAAAGTTAACATTCAGATTTCTTATAGTATATCCTCTCCGGGGAGATTTTGCAAGATGTTTGACAATTCCCTTTTTGTAGGTTACAATAGCTGAGCAACCAGGTTGGACAGCCGCGGCTGCAAGCCGAAAGGCTGCAGGTGAGGAAAGTCCGGGCTCCACAGGGCAAGGATAACAGGTAATGCCTGCCGGGGGTGACCCCAGGACAAGTGCAACAGAGAGATACCGCCGTAAGGTAAGGGTGAAAAGGTGGGGTAAGAGCCCACCCGCCTGATGGGAACATTTGGGTGCTGTAAACTCTATCCGGAGCAACGCCGTGGAGAAGCAATAGGTTTGCCCGACCGCTTCGAGGAGGCGGCTTGATCCTGCGAGCGATTGCAGGACTAGATAGATGGCTGTCAAGACAGAACCCGGCTTATAGACCTGTGTCGCATTTAAAAATGACCTCCCAAAAGGGCAATGTCACTAAGCTAAGAAAAACGGTCATTCCGAGCCAGTGATCACACTGGCGTGGGAATCCCCATCGTAAGAAGGAGATTGCCACACCAGCGTGCGCGCTGGTTCGCAATGACAGCTAACTTAGTGACATTGCCCCAAAGGGAGGTCATTTTTATTCTTCTGTCTCAGGTAATTTAACAAGTCCTGCCACATCGGTCACCGGCAGAGAAAATGCGATGCCCTGGGCTTTTTTGTCCATTCCCATTTGCTTATAGAGGGCGGACAGGACATTGTCCCGAATATCCTTTTCCACTACCATCATCAGAACTTCCTTTTCTGAGTGGATGGTGATGCCGAAAAAGGCAGCTTCCTTTTCTCTGGCAACACCTCTGCCGATCAGGATCGTACCGCCACGGACGCCCTGCTCCCGGGCTACTTCCATAGCATCCTCCGCAAAGCCTGCATTTACGATTGCAAAGATTACCTCGTGGTTATTGGTGGTCATCGTCATTCCTCCCTTCCCTGCTTGTTATTGCTCAAAAATTGGTACATATTCACACCGATTACACTGGACATAGGCACTGCAAAGGCAATGCCCTTTCCGTTTTTAATGGTGGCAAATTTCTCTTCCAGGCATTTCATAATGGGATCGACCATATCCTCCCGGACCACACTGAAGATCACTGCCTTATGAATATTCAGTCCCAACATACTGACAATGTCTGAAGTAGCTGTGCCCTTGCCGCTGTCCGCCATCTGGAAATTCACTTCAAACTGGCTGAGCACATCCAGATAGAATTCCATTTTATTCCGGTCCACCACTGTGAACAGGAGCTTCAGCTTCTTAATTGCAGCTTCATTGATCGCCATAATCGCTCCTCCTCACATAAAGTTAATGATCTGCTGATCATCTGCATCCAGAATACGCTTCATCGCACGGCGTTCTTTGACCTTGTTGGAAACGATAGCCTTAAAACCAAGGAGCTGAATGGTGATCAGGGGGGTCATTGCTACCAGTGCAACGACACCAAAAGCATCCCGCAGCACCGCATCCGGGCCCTGAAAGCCAACGCACACGCCAATGGCAAAGGGCAGGATGAAGCCGGAGGTCATCGGTCCGCTGGCAACGCCACCGGAGTCGAAGGCAATGGCGGTATAGACAGGCGGTACAAATAAGGACAGCCCCAAAGAGATAAAGTAACCGGGGATGATATAATAGGTCAGGGAAAAATCAAAAATGATCCGCACAACGCTCAGTGCAATGGCAAGACCTACGCCGACACACAGACCGATCATCATAGAGCGCTTGGTCACATAGCCGCCGGTCACATCCTCCACCTGACTGTTGAGCACGTGGATGGCAGGCTCAGCCAGAACCACCAGAATGCCCATTGCCAATCCTAATGCAACCAACAGCCACCTATTCATTCCGGATAGTGCATAGCCAAGCTTATAGCCTATGGGCATAAATCCCACATTCACACCGGTGAGAAACAGCACAAGCCCTGCATAGGTAAACAGGACACCGATGCCGATTTTTAACATCTGGCGTTTGGGAAGGTGCAGCACAAAAATCTGGCACAGCAGGAAAAATACAACGATCAGTCCAAGAGCAATTGCAACCTCCTTGGCGGTGTGACCAGCGGTGTGCAAGAAACTGGCAAGAATGTCAGATTTCACTGTAAAGTCAGGCACAGCGTAAGTCAGATCATTATGGGAAAATACGCCCAGCAGCAGCACTGCCAGAATAGGTCCGACGGAGCATAAGGCTACCAGACCGAAGCTATTTTCCTGGCTGCGGCGATCACCCAAAACACTGGAGATACCAACGCCCAGCGCCATTATAAAAGGCACTGTGATTGGTCCGGTGGTGACACCGCCGGAGTCAAATGCCATCGGCAGAAGGTCCAGATTGCCGTTTACTGCCAAAAGCAAGGCAAGGGCAAACAGCAGCATATAAAACAGCATCAGGATACTGCCCAGCCTGCGCTTAAACACAATGCGCAAAATGGCAACCATTAAAAATGTGCCCACACCGATGCCCACAGCATAGATAAGCACCGTGCCGTTCATAACCGTGCTCACCTGATTGGCAAGGACCTGCAGATCCGGCTCGGCGACGGTGATCAAAAGGCCAAGCACAAAGCAGACGCTGAGCAAAAGCAGCAGTTTCTTCTGGCGGGAAAGACCAGCGCCCACGTGAGTGCCCATAGGGGTCATCGCCAGGTCTGCACCCATATTAAACAGTCCGATGCCTACGATCAGCAGGACTGCGCCGATGGTAAAGGTGATCAGTTCAGCCTGAGAAAAATCAAACCATGGAAGGAGCGCAACCAGGTATACGATCAGCGTGATCGGCAGTGCCGACAAAAGTGCTTCTGTGATTTTATTGCGCAATTCATTCAATTTTTCTCACCTGCCTCTTTGCCATACATATTTACAGTCATTATAGCAGATAAACAGCTTTTTTCCAAGCCCCGAATGGTAAATAAACGATTAATTTAACAAACAGCCACGGGTGCAGTTCAAATTGCACCCGTGGCTATTGTAATTATTCATAGGGTTCAAAGAAGGCTGTAAGGAATTCCTTCATAGTGCCTTCATAGCAGGCCTCCGCCAGGAACTCGTGACCCCATTGGTCACCCCAGCTGTAGTAGATGATGGTTCTACCCAGATACTCACACAGCTCCATATCGCTGTTGTTTAAGTTCAGGGCTTTGTCGATCCGTTCCCGATCCTCAGGGGTCAGGAAGGGAGAGCCGATCTTCTTATCCTCCTCATCATACATCAGTACCGGATTTACAAGGCTGTATTCCCAGTTGATCAGGTCCTTACTGCGGGCAATGCTATCAGCAAACCGATGCTCCGGATAGGCCTCCAGATAGCACACATAGTAATGGGGGTCGCCCTCCACTGTATAAAGGGCAGGGCTTCCGCAATAGCGGTCCCTCTGGAATGCACATTCCGTAGGCGTCAGCTCCCAGTTTATAAGGTCCTTGGACTGGAGGAAACGGAAGGAAAAGCTGTTTGTACCTGCCTCCTCTACGGGTCTGTTGATCTCGATCAGAAGCGTATAGGTATCGCCCAGTTTTGCAATGTTCATATTGAAGATACACCAGCCGGGCATGGGGATCTCCTGGTATTTTTCCCAGTTGACCAGGTCTTTGGAACGGAAAAACACAAGTCGGTCACTGCCCCAGGTTTTGCCGTAATTATCATTTCCGCCGGTCACCACATACATCGTATCCCCTTCTACCCAAGGAAATCCAAAGGTATATCCCTCAGCAAACAAGGGGGTGCTGGTATTGGTGCGTACATGGATAAAACGCAGGCAGGGCGGCTCGTCCAGATCCCGCCAATGCTTTACCACTGTGGAGCTGGTAAAGCTCTTTCTGCGAACGACCTCGAAGCGGTACAGCTCACCCTTGAATACTACCGGGGTGGTCTCTACGATATTATTACAGCTAATGGTTCCCAGCTTACGGATCAGGGGCTTTTTGGGGTATGCCTTTCGGCTGAGTACATCGTCTTTAAATGTATGATTTATCATTACTTAACAACACTCCTTATTGTATAGACAAAGAACCCGGCAGAGAGGAGCCCCGCCGGGCCTTTGCCTATTTAGGGATAGAAAAGTAGCAAATTGTGTATCATCGGAGATTGCCACGGACTGCGGTCCTCGCAATGACACAGTGTAGGGGCGGCAACCTGCCGCCTGCCATTTTTGATGGATTGTAGGGGAGGCTAATAGCCTCCTCTACATTTTTTTTGCGGTTAGCTTTCGGTCATTTCTTCTTTTTTCTTATTCTTGAAGACCTTATTGCGCAGGCTGGGAACGAACCAGACAACTGCAAAGAGGATGCCCAGATCCGCAACTACGATTACCGGGATGCCCCAGGTCTGCAATGCCTTCAGGATAAACTCGGCACGAACGAGCTTTTTGCCCTTTGTCAGGAACTGGAGTGCAGTTTCGCTCAGGGAATCGTAGGCTGCTCTTGCCTCAGCGATCCGGTCCTTATCGCCCAGGGTGACGATACCGATCGCCTTAATAAGCGCATCTGTTTCCTCTGCTGCAGCCTTTGCGTTCTGCAGTGTTCTGAGCTTGGATTCTGCTGCAGTGAGCACAGCATAGGAAACTTCCTTACGCTCTGCTACATAAAGCTTATCCACGCCCTCTCTTGCGGCTGTG
Organism: Faecousia sp.; assembly: GCA_045546835.1. Lineage (GTDB taxonomy): Bacteria > Bacillota > Clostridia > Oscillospirales > Oscillospiraceae > Faecousia. The sequence continues at coordinate 1,619 of JAZQDL010000095.1, read as the reverse complement.
ATTGCAGGCTCTGCCTCCAGAGTGATCTCCTTCGGAATTGCCTGGATCAGGCTTTCCACATACTTAACAAATTCAGCTCTCAGGACTGCGATCTCTTCCTCTGCCTTCAGCAGGAGGGTGATATCGAGCAGCATCTGCTGGCTGCCGGACAGGGTATTATAGTCTGTACGGATTGCTACAACGGTAGGCTCAACCTCCAGTGTCATGGGGAACAGAGGCTCCAGAGCATCGATCCGCGCCTGCATAGCTGCTGCCACACGCTCGTCGTTAAGGGCAGATGCCTTGTCGTAGGCTTCCTTCAGGTGCGCGTAGTTCTTGGTGTAGCGCTGCTGACGCTCGTTGCTCCGATCGTACTCATCTCTGTACTCCTGGAGCAGCGGCAGAGAATCTGCAGTGACCTCCTCCAGCTTGACCGCGGCAATTTTTGCCTCAAGCAGATCGGTTTCCAGTTCCAGAAGCTTCTCTACATTCCGAACCAGTGCCTTGTAGTACCAGCTGAGGTTTTCATAGGCAGAGCGGGCTTCCTTGATGGCAGTTTCGCACTCCAGGGTGACAGGATAAGCAACCGAGTCGATCATATTTTCCACGACTCCAGCAATTTTCCAGTCTTCATCGGTCACATTCAGGGGGAACATCTTCAGATCGTCATCGCTGCTATAATAGATGTTTCCGTCCTCGCCCATTATATAGCCCATGGGATTTTCCCGGAGCAGACGCATATTACTCTTAACCTTGATCTTGTCTGCACTCAGATCCTCAACTGTGAGTCTCTGGAAGCCAGCTGTATCGAAGGCGAAGTAAATGTAATTGCGTTCGGTATCAAACAGGACATTCCGGGTAAAGAAGGTACGGCCTGCATTGGTTGCATAGGAGCTCTTGTCGAAGGAAATAACTTCCTTAACATCGAATGTCTTTGTTTCCCGATCGTAGGTGAAGGTGAACATTGTCTCAGACACAACTGCCCAGAAGCGTCCGTTCTCTTCAAAGTTCGGGTCAAATGCCAGCGCGTTGATCATCAGCACAGGACTTGCAAGACCGGAAATGTAATCTCTGGGATCCAGGGTAGCAATGACCTCCCGGGTCTCGTAGTCATAGACAAAGATCACAGCGGAGGTGTGCTCGGGTACGGGAACGGTGGAACTGGTGCCGCCCATTCTGGTAGATGCGCCAAAGAGAAGCTTATCGTGATAGAGCAGCTTCAAAATAGCCTGATCCTGAATCACATGACGCTCATAGAACCATTCACCGTTGGTGGTGTCATAGACTACGATGGCGCCGCCGTATTCGTTCGTATCCGGAATGGTACCTGCGAAGATCTTATCATCGCCGGCAGCCAGGGTATGGATACGCTTCTGACCGGTCAGGCCGTGGTCCAGCTTCCAGCGCTGGGTGATGGTTTCTGTTTCCGGGTCGATCTCATCGAGAACCGTAGCACTGTAAGCGCCTACATAGTGCTTGCCCTTGTAGCGGACCTGACTGTCTGTCTGTCCACCGGAGGGGACGATCTGAACGACCTCACCCTTTTCAATATCATAAATTGCAAATTCGTGGACATTGAAGGCGCCAAAGGACATCAGGTTCGAGCCGGGCTCCCAGTTCATCGGTTCACGGAGGGATGC
>JAZQDL010000094.1:0-47853 GCA_045546835.1 Faecousia sp. | reverse complement strand
CCCAACATCCCCATCGCTCTGCACCTGGATCACGGTGACAGCTTTGAGACCTGCAAATCCTGCATCGACGGCGGCTTCACCTCCGTTATGATCGATGCTTCCTCCCACTCCTTCGGGGAGAACATCGAGATCACCAAGAAGGTGCTTGAGTATGCTCACGATCATGGCGTTGTGGTCGAGGCTGAACTGGGTTCTCTGGCCGGCATCGAGGACGAAGTCAATGTGTCTTCTGAGGCTGCTTCCTACACCCGTCCCGAAGAGGTCGAGGAGTTCGTGACCAAGACCGGCTGTGACTCTCTGGCTATCGCTATCGGCACTTCCCACGGTGCATACAAGTTCACTCCCGAGCAGTGCACCGTCAACGAGCAGGGCATCCTGGTTCCTCCCGCACTGCGTTTCGACGTGCTGGAAGAGGTCACCAAGCGTCTGCCTGGCTTCCCCATCGTTCTGCACGGCTCTTCTTCCGTTCCCCAGGAGTACGTGAAGATGGTCAACGAGAACGGCGGCAAGATGCCCAATGCTATCGGCGTACCCGAGGAGCAGCTGCGCAAGGCTGCAGCCCTCAGCGTCTGCAAGATCAACATCGACTCTGACCTGCGTCTGGCTCTGACCGGCACTGTTCGTAAGTACTTCAACGAGCATCCCGATCACTTCGATCCCCGCCAGTACCTGAAGCCCGCTCGTGCAAACATCAAGGAGATCGTCCGCCACAAGCTGATCCATGTCCTGGGCTGCGCCGGCAAGGCCTGATTGACCCCTATAAGCAATTTGGACTCCCTCAAATGAGGGAGTCCATTCTTGTTTGAAGGGCGATCTCTGTGCGGCGATATTCCAGCTCCTCACAAAGGGTAATGTAGCGTTCGAGAAGGGTGCGGTCTTCCGGGGATAGCTGTTCCAGGATTCGTCGGTATTCGGTTTCAAGAGCCAGGCAATCCGCTAAAAGTGTCTGATATACCCCATCACGTCGGGTCAGTTGTACTAAAAGTGCCGCTTCTTGACTGGGCATAAGCAATCACCTCCGCCACACTATACTCAATAAATTAGGCATAGTCAAGAACTTGAGCATGGAAAATAAGAGCGGTGATGAAAAGTGATCAGTTATAAGCCGTTCTATGAAACACTTTTTCGGAAAAACATAACCGAATACAATTTGATATACAAACAAGGATTCTCTGCCAATACCCTGCACCGGATCCGCCAGGGGAAGAATATCAGCACCAAAACCCTGGATGCGCTGTGCGAAGCGTTGGATTGCAGAGTGGAAGATATTATCCGCTACGAAAAAGAGTAAAACGGACACCTTCTTTCGAGGGTGTCCGTTCTTTGTATCAAAGTTCCGTTTCCCGGGTCTGGCAGGTGAAGAGGATGACCTGCTTGCCTTCTGCGGAATCCCGGAGGATGTCCATGGCAACGGCCAGGCGGGCATCGTCAAAGCGGACGAAAGCATCGTCCAGCACCAGGGGGGCGTCGGGGGTCAGTTCTTCGGCAACAGCCAGCCGCAGGGCGAAATACAGCTGATCCACCGTGCCGTCGCTGCGCCACTGGGCAGGGAGCAGGTTGATCTCGCCATCGGCGGAGGTACTGAGGAGAAAATCTTCGCCCAGCGTGATCCGCTGATAGCGGCCGCCGGTCATGCGGCTGAACAGCTCCTGGGCCCGCTGGGAGATCCGGGGGGCGAAGCGGCGCTGCAGCTGCTGGGTGGCGCTTCGGAGAGCATCCTGGGCCATTTCCAGGGCGTAGTAAGTATCCTCCAACCGCTGGATCCGGCGGTTCAGGGTGTCCAGCCGGGCGCGCATCTGGGTCTCAGAGCCCAATGTTTCGGATTGGCCCTGGTTCTGACCCAGCTGTTTATGGAGCTGGCGCTGCTGGGACTGTCCTTCCTCCAGGAGCCGGGCAGTTTCCTCGGCGGTATAATGGAGGTGATCCGGTGCTTCCGGGGCGGGAACGGGATGGACCATGCCCTGGAGCATCTGGTGGAGCTGCCGGCACCGTTCCACATCCATCCGGGCCCGGTCCAGGGCATCCCAGGTATCGGTTGCTTCGTTCCAGCGGGTGAGACACTCCGTGAGGGAGGCGTTGCCGGTCAAGGCCCGGATGCGCTCCTGCAGATCCTGCTGGCGGCGATCCTGGTCTGCCCGCTGGGCCTGGGCATCGGAGAAAATGCGGTCATACTGCGCCCATTCATCGGCGATGCGCCGGGCGGAATGTTCCCACTCCCGGGCGGGCAGGCCGGGGTAGCGGTCAAACAGCGTCTGCACTTCTTGGTGGATGCGGTTGGTACGCAGGATGCAGGCCACCATGACTGCAACGCCGGTGACGGCCACACTCAAGCCGCACCACAGAAGCCACTGGCTTTGCCAGATGCCAAAGGCCAAAGTAGCCACCGCCAGGGCGGCGTAAATGCCGATGAGCAGGCCGTTTTTCTTTTTCTGGCCTTCCAGGGCGGCGTATTGGGCAGCGTCGGCCCGGGCTTTTTCCGGGTCGCCGGCGGTTCGGGGGGCGGCAGGGGGGTCGGGCAGCTGAGGCAGGGGATGATCCTGGTTTTGGAGGAGTTCTTCCTGCAGAGCCTGGGCTCGGTCCAGGCAGCTTTGGGCTTCTGCCCGGGGAATCCGATTTTTACAATTATTTTCCAGAGCCTGGAAACGCGCTTCTGCCTGGCGCAGATCTTCTTCTGCCTGGGCAAGCTTTGCCTGCTGGTCCAGGGAGGCCTGGTAGCGCAGGGCAGCTTCGTGGTTTCGAAGAGCGGCCATCTGCTGTTCCAGCCGGTTCTTGGCGGCCTGGAGTTCCTCCGCCCGGTTTTGCAGATCGTGGAGGTCGGAAAGCTGCTTCTGCAGTTGCGTCCGGTCGCTTTCTGCCTGGGGGAGCAGGCCGGTGCGGTTGTGCCGGCATTTGTTTTTCAAGGCCTTCAGCGTATCGCTTAAGCGGTCGCCATCGTCGCTGTCGTCGCCGGTGGTGACCAGATTGTTCAGCCGACGGCGGAGGGCATCGTCCTGGGTCACCGGCAGGTCATTTTGCCGCAGGAATCCGGCCCGGACGAAGACGCTCCGTTCCACGCCCAGCAGCAGCTGGCCGCAGTTGGTGCCGTTGAGTTCCGGAACATCCAGGCCGGTGTGGGTCTCATAGGCCCGGAAATTGCCGAAGACCACCCGGCCCCGGGTGGAACGCTCAATGGTGATGTCCCGACCGTTCCAGTTTAAGTCGATGCGGCCGGCCATGGGCGCGCCGGACCAAGGGGCGTAGCGCTCCTTGTCGGCGATGGCGGCGGCGGTGGTACGGGCCCGGGTGTCGATGCCGTAGAGCATATTCACCAGGAAGGCACACCAGGTGGATTTGCCCCACTCGTTGGGGGCGTGGATGATGTTCAGCCCCGGCTCCAGGGTCAAGGTGGCGTTTTCCAGTTTGCCGAAGGTGGCGGTCATTTTGTAAATTCTCACGGCAGCTTCACCTCCTGTCCGTCCAGGATCTGGCGGGAGATCCGGGCGGCGAGTTTCGCCCGGCGGCGGATGGTGTCACTTTCGGAGGCAGCGCGTTGCTGCAGTTGGCCGAAGAAGACCCCCTCCAGGGTGTCTTCTCCCACGCAGCCCCAAAGATCCGGCATGGGCTGGGTCTCATCCCGCAGGGTCAGATTGGGGAACTGGGGGAATTGGGCGGAAAGAACGGTCAGATCCAGAGGATCGCTGTAGCCGGTGAAGGTGACCCGGTAGAAATCGTTGCTGCCAAAAGTGGGCAGAAGATCAGTAAGGGCGGCAGCGGCATCGTCGCCGGCTTCCACGGCTTCGTCATAGAATCGGATGGTATCAAGAGGGACGAAACTGGCCTTGACGCCGTCGCCGAATTCGGCGACGATCACGCCCTTTTCACCCAGTTCGTCAAAGCCATGGCCCATGGGACAGCCGGGCCAGGCGCACAGGGTGTCTTCCACGCGGATGGAGCCACCCTTATGGATGTGGCCCAGGGCCAGATAGGAAAGGCCGGATTGGCCGATTTGGGTTTTGGTCATGGGGCAGTAGTGGGAAGAAGCGGCCACTTCGCCGTGGAGCAGGCCGATGTGCCAGCGCTCGTGACCTTCCAAAAGCAGATCTTTCAGAAGGCCCGGGCAGTCCATGCTTTCGTAGCCTGCGCCGTAGATCCGGCAATCCAGGGCCGGGATGGCAAGGGAAGTGATTCGGGCGTCCTTGAAAATGTGGACATTTTGGGGCCACTCCTCCTGGAGGTAAGGGGAATTTGGACCGCAGAAATCGTGATTGCCCGGGGCAATGAATACCGGGATCTCCAGGCTTTCCAGAGCGGAACGGACGGCGGTCAGACTTTGACGGCTGTAAGGGCCGTCGAACAGGTCGCCGGACAGAAGAAGCAGGTCACAATGTTCGGTCTTGCAAAGCTTGGCCACCTTTTCCGGGATCTTCAGGGATTCCTGGCGGAGGGCCTGGGCATTTTCTGCGCTGTGGCCGGACAGGGGCGCGTCCAGATGCCAGTCAGCGCTGTGAAGCAGTTTCATCGTACAGATCCACCCTTTCTGCCTTGCGGCATTTTTTTGTTGCGGTGTCAATGGTGAACAGCACCGCTTCCATTTTTGTAGGGCCACCTGCCCATTGATAACGCTGGTACAGATCTCCCCGGAATTTCGCGACAGACAGATCCGGGCGGATGCCCAAAACGCTGTGCTGGGGGCCGGTCATACCCAGGTCCGTCACATAGCCGGTGCCGCCGGGAAGGATCTGGGCATCGGCAGTGGGCACATGGGTGTGGGTGCCCCACAGGGCGGCAATCTTGCCGCTGAGCATATAGCCCATGGCCAGCTTTTCGGAAGTGGCTTCGGCATGGATCTCCACCAGGGTGAGGGCATCCCCCAACTGGGGCAGGATCTTGTCCATAAGCAAAAAAGGATTATCCGGCGTGAAATCCATACTGCACCGGCCGATCAGATCCACCACGGCCACCGGGCCGGCTTTGGTATCGTAGATGGCCCAGCCTCTGCCGGGGGTTTGGGGGGCATAATTGGCAGGCCGGAGGATGCGGCTGTTTTCTTCCAGGTATGGCACGATCTCCCGACGGTTGAAGCTGTGATTGCCCAATGTGATCACATCGGCACCGGCATCGAAGATCTCTTCGGCTTGGTCGGGGGTGATGCCCACCACGGCGGCATTTTCACCGTTGACGATGACGAAATCCGCCCCGGTCTTTCGCTTGAGATACCGCAGGGAACGGCTGATCCGGTCCAGGCCGGGATTGCCTACCACATCGCCGACACATAATACTTTAAAGTCCATAAAGGGTTCTCCTTCCGGTGATCATTGCACGGAGCGGGCGTATTCCGAGGGGGTCATGCCAAATTTCTCCTTGAACTGCCGGGAAAAATGGTGGACTGTGGAATACTGCAAAGCGGCGGCGATCTGGGTGAAATTCATGGAGTTTTCCCGGATCATCTGCTTGCTTTCCTGCAATTTCAGACGGCGGATATATTCGCCCGGGGAAATCTGCAGGTGTTTGTGGAACAGGGCGGTCAGATAACTGGGGCTGACCTTGATGGCCTGAGCTACGCTGGGTACGGACAGCTTTTCCCGGATATGGGCGCTAATGTACTGCTGGGCCCGGCGAATGATCTCGTTGTCGGAATGGAGGGAATTGGAGGCCTTCAGTTTCTCGGCAGGGCCATCAGCCTGGCTCAGCAGGGACAGCAACAGCATGGTCAGCTGAGCCAGGATCAGATCGTTGGAGTAGGGGCTCATCCGCTCCTGCTCCCGCAGCATCTGCTGCAGCAGCGTGACAGCGGTCTGAGGCGGGGAGAGCTTCCGGTTTAGCAGGGAGGAAAGGGATGCGCCCTCCAGATCAAAGGAAATAGTCACAAACCGGGGGGCGACACCGATATCGGCGTACTGCATATGCCACTGATCCGGGCCGTAGAGCACCATGTCGCCCTCGGACAAGGTCAGATCCAGGCCGTCTGCCACAGAGTGGAGCGTGCCCCGGTCCACATAGGTCAGCTCCCATGCGGAGTGAGATTCGCCGGGGAAGCAGAAACCCTGTTCCTTTTCCTGGTAGAAGAAGGTATACAAGGCGGTGACATTGAAAGAGGGACAGGTCCGCAGATCCCGGAGCTGCCCGGCGGGAGAGACTAGGAGCGGTTCTTCCTCCGCAGCATAATCTGCCTGGGCCTGATTCTGCCGGAAGGGGCAGATGCAGAAATAGACATCCGGGTGGAGGCAGACCGTCTTATCCAGATAGAAATCCTGAAACTGCTGCCCATCCTTACTGACGGACAGCACCGTCATTTCTGCGGTGCAGAACAGCCAGGTGTTCCCAACCGCCCGGTACACCGGGGCGGCATCTGCCGTGGCGGTGAGGGGCTTCCGGGGCAGATTGGGCAGAGCGGATTTGGAACGTTCCGAAGCCACCGTGCCGAAGCCGGAAAAATGTAAAGGGTTCAGATTACGGATCATATTTTGGACCCCCTGAAATAGAAAAATGGAGTCACTGTAGTGACTCCATTATTATATATAAAAAAGTTGAAAAATGCAAATGCTTTATCGCTGATATTCAAATTCAAAATTATAAATATCCACGGTATCTCCGTCTTTGATGCCCATTTCCTCCAAACGGGCAAACAGGCCGCTCTTGCGCAGAAGATGGTCAAAGTGATTCCGGGCTTCATAATCGTCGAAATTGATATTCTGGATCAGCCGCTCCAGCCACACACCGGTGACGACCCAAGTGCTGCCGTAGTGCTCGATCTCGAACTCTGTGGGATCGGCGGCGATCTCCACTACCTCCACATAATCCGGCTCGTAAATGGTTACCGGGGGCAGGGTGCGGAGCTTCTCAGCCACCACCCGCATCAGGTTTCGGGTGCCCTGGGTGGTGCCGGCACTGATCTCGTACAGCTCACAGCCGGCTTCCTCCACGACCTGGCGCAGCCGCTGCAGATTATCGGAATCCGGGGGCAGCAGATCGGTCTTATTGGCGGCCACGATCATGGGACGGTCCCCCAGATCCACGGAGTAATTGTGCAGTTCCTCGCAGATGGCGTGGAAATCTTCCACAGGATCCCGGCCTTCGCTGCCGGAAACATCTACCACATGGACCAGCAGACGGCAGCGGTCGATATGCCGCAGGAAATCGTGGCCCAGGCCTGCGCCCTCGGCAGCGCCTTCGATAATGCCGGGGATATCAGCCATGACGAAGGACACGCCTTCATCCACATAGATCACGCCCAGGTTGGGGAACAATGTGGTGAAGTGGTAGTTGGCGATCTTGGGCCGGGCATTGGAGGTGACGGACAGCAGGGTGGACTTGCCCACGTTGGGGAAGCCCACCAGGCCTACGTCTGCCAGCAATTTCAGCTCCAGGATGATGTTCCGCTCCTGGCCTTTCAGACCGGCTTTGGCGAAACGGGGAACTTGCCGGGTGGGGGTGGCGTAATGGGCGTTGCCCCAGCCGCCGCGGCCGCCCCGGGCGATGACGAAATCTTCGCCGGTGGACATATCCACGATGATGGCACCACTGTCCGCGTCCCGGACCACCGTGCCCCGGGGCACATCGATGATCAGGTTCTCGCCCCGCTTGCCGGCCATTTTCCGGCCCAAACCATTGACGCCGGCCTGGGCGGGATACTTGCGCTTATAGCGGAAATCCAGCAGGGTGGCCATATTGTCTTTGCCCCCCAGCACCACCCTGCCGCCGTGCCCGCCGTCACCGCCGTCCGGGCCGCCGGAGGCCACATATTTTTCCCGGTGGAAGGCAACAGCGCCGTCGCCGCCCCGGCCACCGATCACGGTGATGCGTACTTTATCTACAAACATTTCCATAGTAGCTACCTCCTGAATAAGGGGATTGTAGTGTCATAAATTGTTGTTTATGCAGTCTTCGTGTAAGGGCGACCCTTGCGGTCGCCCTTCGCCGAAGACGCAAAAGATCTCCCATTTAGGGCGACCGCAAGGGTCGCCCCTACGCGGGCTTGTTCTCATAAACAACCATTTATCGCACTGCAAAAGTCTTAAGAAAAAGGGCTGTCGCAGGTAGTTTGCAACAGCCCTTCGTTCTTAATACACAATCACTGCTCAGCGTAAACGGAGCACTGACGGCGGTCCTTACCCTTGCGCTCGAACTTGACAGTGCCGTCAACCAGAGCAAACAGGGTGTCATCCTTGCCGATGCCCACGTTGACACCGGGATGGATGTGGGTGCCTCTCTGGCGAACCAGAATGTTGCCGGCCAGGACGAACTGACCGTCAGCACGCTTTACGCCCAGGCGCTTGGACTCGGAATCACGGCCGTTCTTGGTGGAACCGCCGCCCTTATGGTGAGCGAAAAACTGAATACCAATCTTCAGCATGGTATTACACCTCCAAAACTTCGATATAATCGGGATATTCGTCCCGCAGACCTGCCAGATACAGCATCATGCCGGCCAGAACGGCCTGGACACTGTCCTCCTCGTCGCAGGAAACGGGGAGCATCAGGGTGATCCGGGCACCTTCGTCCTTGACCCTGACTTTTGCCTTGGCGCCGCACACATCATTGATGGTGGCTTCAGCCATGGCTACAACAGCGGAGATGGCGGCGCAGACGATATCGCTGCCGGCCTCACTGTATCCGCTGTGGCCGCTGACGGAGAATCCGGTGATTCTGTCGCCTTCGGTAAAAAATTCGCATCTAGTCATAGTTTCAATTACAGAGCGACCTTGGTGATCTCCACCTTGGTGTAGGGCTGACGATGACCGATCTTCTTCTTCTCGTTCTTCTTAGCCTTGTACCGCAGGACAGTGATCTTCTTGCCCTTGCCGTTCTTGACGACCTTAGCCTCCACGCAAGCGCCTTCCACAACGGGAGCGCCGATCTTGGAGTTCTCGCCGTCCAGCACTGCCAGGACCTGGTCGAACTTCACGGTAGCCTCAGCTTCAGCCTCCAGCTTCTCGATGTACAGGACATCACCCTCGGAGACGGTGTACTGCTTACCACCGGTCACGATAACTGCTTTCATTTCTTTTCACCTACTTTATATTGTGTAGTCTCGCTTTTAAGGCGGGTGCATTTTGGGCGCACCACTTGAACCTCTTCAATGCGGCTGGTCCATTTTAGCAAAACATCCTGAAAAAGTCAAGCATTATTTTCAGCTTTTTATTGCCTTTTTGCCGTTTTCTTGGTATACTTGCTAACAGAATGTTGGAAGAAGGAACTTTTATGAAACGATTACTCTGCCTCCTGGCATTTTTTAGTCTTATTTTGGGTCTTGCAGGCTGTAAAAATACAAAACCGGTGCAAGAAACTGTGTTTGCTATGGACACGGTTATGGACCTGCAGCTGTGGGGTAAGCATGCAAAAGAAACCGCCGGGTCCCTTACTTCCCTTTTGACGGAACTGGACAATACCTGGTCTGCTGCAAAGGAAGATTCCCTGATCGGTCAATTAAATAGAAATGAAGATGTTTCCCTGACTGATGCGCAGTCCCGGCTTTTAGAAACTGTACAGAAGCTTTCCGAACGCACAGACGGTGCATTCAACCCCCAAATGCTTTCGGTGAGCCGGGCGTGGGGGTTTTATGAAAAGGAATACCGCGTTCCCACAGAAGAAGAAATCGCCCTTGCCCTGTCCGATCCTAAATGGGATCTGGGGGCAGCGCTTAAAGGCTACGCCGGTGACCAAGCAGTTGTGCTGCTGGAAAAGGCAGATGTGGATTGTGCTATTTTGAATTTAGGGGGCAATATTCAGACCTACGGTGAAAAGTCGGACGGCACACCCTGGCAGATCGGTATTCAAGACCCAAGAGAAAGTGATTATCTGGGTATTTTATCGGTTGTTGGTACTTGTGCCGTTGTCACTTCCGGAGATTATCAGCGGTACTTTGAAAAAGACGGCGTCCGTTATCATCACATTATGAATCCGGAAACCGGCTATCCTGCCAATTCCGGTCTGACTTCCGTTACAGTAATCTGCAAAAACGGTTTGACCGCCGATGCCCTGTCCACCGCTCTGTTTGTAATGGGTCTTCAAAAGGGTACTGAATTTTGGCGGCAAAGCGACGATTTTGAGGCAGTGTTTGTCACTACCGAAGGCAGGATTTATGCCACAGAAGGGGCAGCCCTGTCCGGCTGCGAACATGAGGTGATCAGCCGTGAAGACTAAATTCTGGATCATTCTCACTGCCGCGATTTTGGCGGTCTGTCTGGCGCTTACCTTATGGCTGTACCGGTCTGGCGAGGCCGCCAGCACTGTGACTGTTATTTCCGAAGGGAAGATTCTTTATACCCTTCCTCTGTCGGTAGATCAAACCGTTGAAGTCCGGTCATCAACTGGCATAAATACTGTCACTGTTCAGGACGGTAAGGTTGCTGTTACACAAGCAGACTGCCCCGACGAACACTGCATGGCAAGGGGCTTTTGCGACCGGGGCGCCCACATCGTATGCCTGCCCAACCGCCTGGTCCTCCAATTCTCCGCCAACCCAGCAATTGATGGGATCAGTCAATAAAAACCCGGCGGGAGGAAGACCCCGCCCTACGATACACCTTTGTAGGGCGGGGGGGTGCTCCCGCCGTTTAATATGTAGATTTTTACAGTGCCATTACAAATTCCAGCATTTTGTCTTTTTCGATCACGCCGGTGTGCAGTTCCTTCTTTTCCTGCAGACCGCTCAGGTTCTGCGGAACGGGAACACCGGTGGTTTCCTGCAACCGGTCCATCATTGCAAATTCGTCTAAACTCTGCTCCCCTTCCAGGGCGGTCAGCACCGCTGCAGGGAACTTATAGGGAGAAGCGGTAGACAGCACCACCATCGGCCGGTCATCGCCGGTAGCTGCTACATAGTCTTCTGCCACTGCCCAGCCGGTAGCGGTGTGGGTATCGCAGAGATAGTTCTGCTCCTTCCAGACCTTCCGGATGGTTTTGCTTGCCCGGGCATCGTCGCAGAAGCCTGCCCAGAATTCATCCAAAATGGCGTTTTTCATATCTTCCGGTACAGTGTAGATACCTTCCTTGTTCAGCTTGCCCATCAGGTCAGCGACAAGCTGGGTGTTGCCGCCGGACATAAAGAACAACAGCCGCTCCAGATTAGAGGAGACCAGAATATCCATAGAGGGAGAAATGGTCTTATGAAGGGGGCGGCGGCGGTCATAAGTGCCGGTACGGATAAAGTCGGTAAGTACATTGTTAGCATTGGAGGCACACACCAGCTTGCCCACAGGCAGACCCAGCTTTTTCGCCAGCCAACCTGCCAGAATGTCACCGAAATTGCCGGTAGGTACGCAGAAATTCACCTTGTCGCCCATTTTAATTTGACCGCGCTTCAGCAGGTCTGCATACGCCTTGAAATAATAGGTGATCTGGGGTGCAAGGCGACCGATGTTAATGGAGTTTGCCGTAGACAGACGGCTGCAGTTGCCCCCGGGCAGGCAGCCGTTTTGAGCTGCTGCAAAAATATTTTTCACGCCGGTCTGGGCATCGTCAAAGTTACCCTTAACGGCACAAACCGCTACATTGTTGCCCTCCTGGGTCACCATCTGCGCCCGCTGGACCTTGGACACACCGCCGTCCGGGTAGAACACACAGATCTTCACGCCCTCTACATCCTGAAAACCAGCCAGGGCAGCCTTGCCGGTGTCACCGGAGGTAGCAGTCAGGATCAAAATGTCCTCTTTCATTCCCTTTTGGGTCTTGGCTGCAGTCAGCAGCTGAGGAAGCATACACAGCGCCACATCCTTAAAAGCAGAAGTAGGTCCACGGAACAGCTCCAGCACTGTAAAGCGACCGGTATCCACTGTGGGGGTAAGCTCCTCAGTCTGGAATTTTCCGGTGTAGGCCTTGCGCACCAGCGCGTCCATATCGGGGATGTCCGGCAGCATTGCGCCGATGATCCGGGCAGCCATTTCCATCGTATTTTCTTGCAAACAGGCCGCCACATCCAGTGTAGGAAGCTGCTGGGGCACATACAGTCCCCCGTCCGGTGCAAGACCGGAAAGAACAGCCTGGGCGCTGTCTACTTTTGTATCAAGTGATCGGGTAGAATGGTAAAGCATAGGGTCCTCCTGTAAAAACTGAACAAATCTTTTGCAGTTTCTTTTTAATAGTTGTTTTTATGCAACTATTGCATTTTTAATAATCTTATGATATACTGTTTCCTATTAAAATGCAAGCATTTTCGTCATAATATGCGAAACAGGAGGTACATAGTATGCGGATTGGTTTATTAGGCTTTGGTGTTGTGGGCCGGGGTGTCTATGATATCATCGCGCTCCGCTCCGATATGGAAGTTGCAAAAGTTGTGTGTTTGGAGGATATTTCCCTGCCCGACGCACAGGTAACAAAGAGCTTTGACGATGTATTAAACGACAGCTCCATCGATACTGTTGTGGAGGCAATGGGCGGTCTGCACCCGGCATATGAGTTTGTCCGGGCTGCCATCGAGGCAGGCAAAAATATCGTCACCTCCAATAAAGCTTTGGTTGCCACATTCTATGATGAGCTGATTCCCCTGGCTGAAAGTAAGGGCATCTGCTTCCGCTGCACAGCAGCTGTGGGTGGCGGTATCGGTTGGCTCAGTGAACTGGAGCGCGCCCGCCGTGCCCAGTCGATCCACCGGGTAGGCGGCATTATGAACGGCACTTGCAACTACATTCTCGACTCTATGACCCGTCTGGATCTTAGCTATGCCGATGCCCTTTCTCAGGCACAGGCACTGGGTTATGCTGAGGCAAACCCCTCCACCGATGTAGACGGTATCGACACCTGGCACAAGCTGATCCTTTCTTCTAACATTGGCTTCGGCATCTCTCTGGAGCCGGAAAGCGTTCCCGCTGCAGGCATCCGGAATATCCGGGCAGAGGATGTTGCCAATTTCAAGGCACACAGTCTTGTGTGTAAGCTGATCTCCACCGGCAAGAGCCAGGACGGCAGCTTCAGCGCCTATGTGCAGCCCACACTGGTTCATCAGGGTGAGCCGGAGGCAGCCGTTCCTGCCAACTACAACCTGATCACACTGGTGGGCAGTGCTTCCGGCAGAATGAGCTTCTACGGTCAGGGCGCAGGCCGTTACCCCACCGCATATAATGTGGTGCAGGACTGCGTGGATGTGCTTGGCGGCAAGCATTTTTACAGTCCCTACGGCAAGAAGGTGGGCGCTGTTAATGCGGACGCTCTGTGCTATTATGTCAGCGGCGCACAGGATAGCTGGCTGGAAGAAAACCGGCAGGCCACCTGGGGCGATGCAGTGATCACTAAGCCTGTTTCCGTAAAGGCTATGCACGCTTGGCTGAAAAATCATCCCGATGCATTTATCGCTGCACTTCCCGTCAGCGAACAATAATCATCGGTTACTCTCTGAAAGAAGGTAAAATATGCTTAAAGTTGCAAAATTTGGCGGCTCTTCTATGGCAGACGCCGGCCAGTACCGGAAGGTACGGGATATCCTACTGTCTGATGACGCCCGCCGGGTGGTGGTAGTTTCCGCTGCCGGCAAGCGCAGCAGCAGCGATCACAAGCTTACAGACCTGCTGTATCTGTGCCATGCGCACCTGCAGTACGGTGTGGATTGCACCCCGATTTTTGATATGATCACCTCCCGGTATCTGGAGATCCGGGACGATCTGAAGCTGGAGCTGGATCTGGAATCTGAATTCGCCCAGCTGAAAGAGCAGCTGATCGCTAAGCGCGTTTCTCAGGATGCACTGGTCAGCCGGGGCGAGTATTTCTCCGCCAAGCTGATGGCAGCATTTCTGGGCTTCCAGTTTGTGGATGCTGCTGACTGGGTCAAGTTCAATATGGATGGCTCTGTAAATGAAGAAACCTCCTATGCTGCTCTGAAATCTATGGTCAAGGGTGCCGGCATTGTGACTCCCGGTTTCTACGGTGTTATGCCCAATGGCGCGATCCGCACCTTCTCCAGAGGCGGCAGCGACATCACCGGCGCACTGGCAGCGGCTGCACTGGATGCAGATGTGTATGAAAACTGGACCGATGTGTCCGGTATTCTGATGGCTGACCCCAGGATCGTGGAAAATCCCCAGCCCATCCCTGAGGTCACCTACGATGAGCTCCGTGAGCTGAGCTACTCCGGCGCACAGGTGCTCCACGAGGGCACGATCTTCCCTGTTCGGGAGAAGAACATCCCCCTGAACATCCGCAACACCAACGCCCCCAACGATCCCGGCACAATGATTCGGGAGAGCTTTGATACCGACGCAGATCCCAACCTGTTTATTACCGGCATCACCGGCAAGAAGGACTTTACCATCATTTCCCTCAGTAAGCGGGGCCTGAGCAACGAGGTGGGCACACTGCGTAAGGTCCTGTCCGTTCTGGAAAAGTACAACATTTCCGTTGACTATGTTCCCAATGGCATCGACAATGTATCTGTGGTCGTGGCTACCGAAGCGATCTCTAACGACCTGTATTCCGTTCTGGCTGAAATTCAGCAGGATGTACATCCGGACACTCTGGATGTTCACGAAAACATCGCTGTGGTCGCCGCTGTTGGCCGCCGGATGGCATTCCGTCCCGGCACTTCCGGCAAGGTCTTTGCCGCACTGGGTCAGGCAGGCATCAACATCCGTATGATCAACCAGGGTCCTGACGAGCTGAACATCATCTTCGGTGTGGACAACAAGGACTTTGCCGAAGCCATCCGTGTGCTGTACAACAGCTTTGTAAAATAATATATAATGTAGGGGCGACCCTGATTTTCTCATTCCGAAGAAGTAGCGCACACTGGCGTGGGAAACCCCATCGATTGTGGAGATTGCCACACCAGTGACATCGGTCACTGGTTCACAATGACAATAGAAAGGAATATTTGGAGGTAATCACAATGCGTAAGCTTTATACCGTCGCTGTTCTGGGCGCAACCGGCGCTGTGGGACAGGAAATGATCAAAATTCTGGAGGAGCGCAATTTCCCTGTGGGTAAGCTCGTTCCTCTGGCAAGCGCCCGCAGTGCAGGCAAGACCCTGAAATTCAAGGGCGAAGATGTGACCATCGGCCTTGCATGTGACGAGGCTTTCGAGGGCGTGGACATTGTTCTGGGCGCTGCTGAAAATGACATTGCAAAGCAGTTTGCTCCCGCCATCGTTAAGGCAGGCGCAGTGTTTGTTGACAACTCCTCTGCTTTCCGTATGGACCCCAAGGTCCCCCTGATCGTTCCGGAGGTCAACGCCGAGGATGTGAAGTGGCACAACGGCATCATCAGTAACCCCAACTGCTCCACTATCATCACCATTACCGCTGTCAATGCCCTCAACAAGCTCTCCCCCATCAAGGCAATGACTGCTTCTACTTATCAGGCTGTTTCCGGTGCAGGCGCCGGCGGTCCCATTGAGCTGATGGGCGAAGTGGAAGCCCTGGCTAAGGGCGAAACCTATGAGCCCAAGATCTTCCCCTATCAGATCGCTTTCAACCTGATCCCCCAGATCGGCGGTGAGGCTTATGAAGGCTACACCAGTGAGGAAATGAAGATGCAGAATGAGGGCCGCAAAATTATGCACCTGCCCGAGCTGAATGTTACCTGCACCTGCATCCGTGTGCCTGTTGTGCGCAGCCATTCCATTTCCGTAAGCGTAAAGTTCGACAAGCCTGTGACCGTTGAGCAGGTCCGGGAAGTGATCGCAAATGCCCCCGGCTGTAAGCTGGTGGACGATCTGGGGAGGAAGCAGTACCCGATGCCTCTGGACACCACCGATCAGGACATCGTGTTCGTTGGCCGTATCCGTCCCGACCTGACCGACCCCAACGGCATCAGCCTGTGGTGCTGCGGCGACCAGGTCCGTAAGGGCGCAGCCACCAACGCCATCCAGATTGCAGAACTGCTGGTTAAATAAGGATTATAAAAGAGCGTGTTGGAGACAACACGCTCTTTTTAATGCAAAGTGCAAAATGCATAATGCAAAATGAATGTGTCCGCTAACGCGGACGGATTGAAATTCGGATGCGTAGGGTTTACGACTTCTTTCCACTGTCAATAAATTCCATATTTTCGCAAGCTATATTGATGATCCTTTGCAGCATCATCCGTCCGCATTGGGCATATCCGTATAAAACATTCTGTATGTCTTCCGGCTGTTTGTCCACATACGCCCGGAACGGCTCAACACAAGCCTCATAGCTTTTCTTCCACACATTATAGACAGCATCCTGTTCAGCCAATTCGTATAATATTTCTTGCTTTCTCCTGCTCTCCACACCGGTCTCCCCTTTTTGTATTCTTCTTGTATTCTAATTGTAATATATTTGAATTCACTTTGTCAATCTATAATAATGTTAGATTGTGAGGTGTTTACGGTGAGCAATGAGCCGCTGAAGATCAAAAAGAAGTATGATGACGGAAATCGTGTCATTTCTATTCGTATCCGTGAAGAACTACTGGCCGAACTGGACAATTTAGCCAGCAATACCAACCGTTCCCGAAATGAGATCATTAATCTGATTTTGGAGCACGGCATTAAAAACACAGAAATAGTATGATGCAAAAAAGACTGTCGGCGGGAGCAAGCCCGCGCCCTACGATATCCTTCGAAAGATCGGCGTAGGGCGGGGGTTTACTCCCGCCGTCTGGGGTTTGGGGGTTCGATGCCCCCAAACCCCAGCAGTTCCGTAAATCTGCGACAAAGCCGCCCATCGAGGTCGGTTTTGTCGACGGGACGCCGGGGGCGGCGTCCCCTACGAACTGACCGAGACACCAAAATTTGTCATATATTGTTACTCTTTCCGCCGGTATAAAACACTTGTTTCCCTGCTGGGAACGGATTCCAAAATTTCTAAAATCTGCGGAAAAACAGTTGCTTTTTTCTCAATTTAATGATATTATGCACAAAGAGGAAGTGCACAACATTTCTGTATTTGACATATTCAACAAAAACCGACAGAAATATTTGTGCAATTGGAGCAACCCTGTTTTGCTCCGATCTGTGTATCACTAGGAACAAGGAGTAATGACAATGGCAGAAACCATTTTGCAGCTTCACGGGATCACCAAGACATTCCCCGGTGTCCGGGCGCTGAATGATGTGCAGTTCGACCTGCGCGCCGGTGAAGTCCACGCCCTGATGGGCGAAAACGGTGCCGGTAAGTCTACGCTGATCAAGGTGCTTTGCGGCATCTACCAGCGTGACTGCGGTACAATTGAGTACTTCGGCGAAGAAGTTAATTTTGATAACATTGCCCAGTCTCAGGATGCAGGCATCAGCGTCATCCACCAGGAGCTGAATATGATGAACCACCTGACCGTGGCACAGAATATGTTTATCGGTCAGGAAATTATGAAAAACGGCCTGATCGACGACAAGGCAATGGAAGAGCAGGCACAGCTCCAGTTTGAGAAAATGGGCGTGCATATCGATCCCTCTGCCAAGCTGGGCAGCCTGACGGTGGGCAAGCAGCAGATGGTTGAGATCGCTAAGGCGGTCTCCCGGGACTGTAAGCTCCTGGTGCTGGACGAACCCACCGCCGCCCTGACCCTTCCCGAGGTGGAGGAGCTGTTTAAGATCATGAACGATATGAAGGCAAAGGGCATCGGTATGATCTACATATCCCACCGTATGGACGAGATCACCCGCATTTCCGACCGTGTCACTGTTATGCGTGACGGCGAATATGTGGGCACCGTGGATACGGCTCAGGTCACCAAGGACGACATTGTGAAAATGATGGTCGGCCGTGTGATTATGGGTGAGCAGAAGGCTTGCAGCAACTGTCCTGCAGATGCACCTGTGATCCTGGAGGTCGATGACCTGTGCGCAGGCAAGGAAGTACAGCACGTAAGCTTTAACCTGAAAAAAGGCGAGATCTTAGGCTTTGCCGGACTGATGGGTGCAGGCCGTACAGAGGTAGTCCGTGCCCTGTACAGCGCAGACCCCAAGCAATCCGGTACGATCAAGTTAAACGGTAAAAAGGTCAAGATCAAGACCCCGGAGCAGGCTGTTAAAAACGGCATCTGCTACTTAAGTGAGGACCGCAAGCGCTTCGGCTTGATGCTGGACAAATCCGTTACCGAAAACTCCGCCATTGCTTCCGTTTCCGACTTTATCCGCTTCGGTCTGATCCGGGACAGAAAAATGCGGGAAGTGTCTGAAGAATTCAACCGGAAGCTGCGCACCAAGACTCCCTCTATGGAGCAGCAGCTAAAAAATCTTTCCGGCGGTAACCAGCAAAAGGTCATCATCGCCCGTTGGCTGATGAAGAACTCCGATATCTTTATTTTCGACGAGCCTACCCGCGGTATCGATGTGGGTGCAAAAAGCGAAATTTACCGTCTGATGGAAGATCTGGTAAGCCAGGGCAAATCCATTATTATGATCTCCTCTGAGCTGCCTGAGGTCCTTCGTATGTCTGACCGGATCGTGGTTATGTGCGAAGGCCGTAAGACCGGCGAGCTGGACATCTCCGAAGCAACCCAGGAAAACATTATGCAACTTGCTACTATGCGGGAGGAAAACTAATATGAATAGCAAAAATTCGAAAATTAAAAATCTGCTGTCCGGCGGCAAGCAGAATTTCGTGATCATTCTGGCAGCAATTGTGCTGTTTCTGGGCTTCACCCTGATTAACCCCGGCTTTGCCAAAAGCGGCAACCTGCTGACAATGACCAAATCTCTGGTCCCCTACGCAATTCTTGCGCTGGGTGTCACCTTTGTCATCGCCACCGGCGGTATCGACCTGTCCATCGGTACAGTCTGTATCGGCTCTGCCGTATTGGCTGGTGCCCTGTGTAAGACCGGTGTTTCCGTTAATGACGGCACGCTGTGGCTGGTAATCCCCATCATTCTGGTTGCCGGTCTGGTGTTTGGTCTACTCAACGGCCTCCTGGTTGCAAAATGCAAGCTTGCTCCCTTCATTGCCACCCTGGGCACCATGCTGGTCTCCCGTGGTCTGACCGCAGTGATCTCTGAGGCTGTTCGTGAAACATCCTCTGCTGTAAAATTCCCCTCCACCGGCTGGTTCCAGAAGGTATTCACCAACTTAAACGGCTTCCCCATCGGTCTTGTGTGGGTGCTGGTACTGACCATCATCTGTATGATCGTAATGTACAAGACAAAGGTCGGCCGCTACATTCTCGCCATTGGCTCCAATGAAGAAGCTGCCCGCCTGTCCGGTATTAATACCGACAAGTACAAGATCATCGCTTACGCCATCTGCGGTCTGTTTGCCGGTATGGCTGCCCTGTTCTACACAGCTGCCAACCCCTCTTTGAGCATTGCCAGCGGTAACGGTATGGAACTGGATGCCATTGCAGGCGTTTACATTGGCGGCACTTCCACCACCGGCGGTTCTGCTTCCGTAATCGGCTCTATTCTGGGCTCTATCATCCTGGTGATCATCCGTCAGGGTCTGAACCTGGCAATGAGCGGCGGCAGTGCTGTTTCCGCTACCAATATCACCTATGCGGTCACCGGTGTGATCGTTGTAGGCGCTGTTATGTTGGACGTTCTGAAGAAGAAGTCCGCTGGCAAGGTCAAGGTTGACAAGAAGGCAAAAAAGCAAGAAGCTGTTAAATAATTCCGTAGTAAAACCGAAAGGTTTTATATAAAATCAAAATTAGGAGGAACACAAAATGAAGAAACTTATCGCATTACTTCTTTCCCTGGTTATGGTTTTCGGTCTGGTTGCTTGCGGCAATGACGCCGGCAATGAGACCACTGGCGCACCTGCTGACGACACCACTGCCGCAGCACCTGCTGACGACACCACCGCTGCTCCCGCTGAAGAGGGCGGCACCATCGCTGTGATCGCTAAGGGCGAGACCCATGCTTTCTGGCAGGCCGTTAAGGCTGGCGCAGAAGACGCTGCTAAAGAAGCTGGCTACGATATCACCTTCCGTGGTCCTACAGAAGAAAATGAAGCATATGTTGGCCAGCAGCGCGAAATGGTTCTTGCTGCTCTGGAAAACGAAGATGTTAAGGCTATCGTTCTGGCTACCATCGGTCTGGGCTTTGCTGACGAGCTAGTCTCTGCATACGAAAAGGGTCTGCCCGTTGTGGAATTCGACTCCGGTCTGTACGAAGGCGGCGCTGACATCACTGAGGGCAAGGACCCCACCATCGGCTCTGTTGCTACCGACAACAAGGTTGCAGGTGCTATCGTTGCTGAAAACTTCTACGCATACCTGAAGGAGCAGAATGTTCTGGTCGACGGCTACAAGGTCGGCGTTATCCAGCACGACTCCACCGCTACCGGTATCGAACGTGCAGAAGGCTTCATCGAGAAGATCGAAGAGCTGGCTGCTGCTGACGACATCACTCTGGTGATCAACCGTCAGGTCAAGTCCAATGTTTCCGGCGAATACAAGCTGGGTCTGACTGCTCTGCACGATGACGGCGCACAGGCTATCTATATGACCAACGAAGGTGTTGTTAACGAAGTATTCCCCGAGATCTCCGACAACGCTGATATGTACAAGGATATCCTGTTCTGCGGCTTCGACGCAGGCACCAACCAGCACGACTGGCTCAAGGACGCAGGCGCTAACTATGCTCTGCTGGTGGGCTCTGTTGCTCAGGACTCCTACAAGATCGGTTATGAGTCTGTTAAGCTGGCAATTGCTAAGCTGAAGGGTGAAGCAGTTGAGGATGTGGGTATCCCCGGTCAGTGGTACACCACTGAGAACATCGACGAGCTGAAGGAGCAGAACATCTTCTATATGGGCTAATCCATAAGGCTTAATGTTCTAACAACATAACGACCAAAGGGGCGTGCTTCGGCACGCCCCTTTTTTTAATGCAAAGTGCAAAATGCAGAATGCAAAATGAGTATGTTCGCTGTTGCGGGATGGATTATAGTGTAGGGCGGGGGCTTGCTCCCGCCGTTGAAAATGTTCGGTTATTCGTGGCGGGAGACAACCATAAGCCCTGCCTTGGATAATAAAAAGAAGGAGGGGCGATGCCCCTCCCGTATTATATGTTTAACAGCATTTTGGCAGCCAGGAAGTAAACAAGCAGTGACACCGCATCCACGATGGATGTGATAAAGGGGCTTGCCATAACTGCCGGGTCTAATTTCAGCGCCTTTGCACCCAGGGGCAGTACCGCGCCTACGATCTTTGCAAGGAGTACTGTCACAAACAATGCAATACACACCACGGCATCGATCATCAGGGTAATATCTTCATTTCCCAGAAGCAACCGGTCGATGATCCAGATCTTTCCGAAGCAGACCACCGCCAGTGCAAGTCCGCACAGCACCGCTGTTCGGATTTCCTTCCAAATTACCCGGGGCAGGTCGGAAAACTGAAGCTCTCCCAAGCTCAGGCTGCGGATGACTGTAACCGAGGACTGGGAGCCGGAGTTACCGCCTGTGCCCATCAGCATTGGGATGAAGGCGGTCAGTGCCACCTGGGCTGCCAGAGAGTCCTCAAAGCCGGTGATGATCATACCCGTAAAGGTTGCAGACACCATCAATAGCATCAGCCAGGGGATACGGTTTTTGAACAGCTCCCATACCGTGCTCTTCAGGTAGGTCTTTTCCGAGGGCAGCATACCGCCCATCATTTCGATATCCTCGGTGGTTTCCTCTTCGATAACATCCATTGCGTCATCGAAGGTGACGATACCCACCATCCGGTTTTCGCCGTCCACCACCGGCAGTGCCAGGAAATCGTACTTGCGGAACATCCGTCCCACTTCCTCCTGATCCGTATGGGTGGTGACGGAAATAATATTTTCGATCATCAGCTCTGCGATCGGCGTTTCATCATCCTGGGCAAGGAGCAGATCCTTTACAGTCACAAGACCGATCAGTTTTCTGCCCTGGGTCACATAGCAGGTGTAGATAGTCTCCTTGTCAACGCCCTGCCGGCGGATACGGAGAATTGCCTCTTCCACGGTCATATCCGGGCGCAGGGAAACATATTCTGTGGTCATAATCGAGCCGGCAGAATTTTCCGGATACCGCAAAATCTGATTGATAGACCTACGCATTTCCGGATCAGCCTGACGCAAAATACGCTTAACCACATTGGCAGGCATTTCTTCTACCAGATCCGCCGCATCGTCCACATACAGTTCGTCAATGATCTCCTTCAGCTCATTATCGGAAAAGCTGCGGATCAGCAGCTCCTGCTCCTCCGTCTCCATTTCCACAAAACTCTCTGCCGCCAGCTCTTTGGGCAGCAGCCGGAACAGCAGAGGGATCTTCTGCTGCTCCAAAGAAGAGAAAAATGCGGCAACATCCGCCGGGTTCATTGTTCCCAAAACATCCCGGGCAGAGGAATATTTTTTCTCCTCCAGCATTTTCAGTATCGTTTTTTCAACGATCTCAAACCGTTCTGTCATCCGGTGTCCTCCTTTATTTGGTGGACCTTCAGCCAGCGCCCATTATGGACGCAAAGCTACTTCGGTCAGGTATATTGCCACTACTGCCAGCGTCCATAATTTTCCCTCCTTTTTTAAGTAACAATTACTGTTATTGTACTTCTCCTTTGCAGCCTTTGTCAAGTATGCATTCGGGCAAATACCGTCAAATTTCTGTTTGACGAATAGCTTTCCTAAAACGCATGTCATTGCGAAACCAGTGCGCACACTGGTTGTGGCAATCCGTTCTCCTTGTGAAAAAACTCTGTCACAGCAATTTTTAGGATGCGGTTTGCCACGTCGCTTCGCTCCTCGCAAAGACGTGGAGGTACGATGGCTAGGTTTGTAGGGCGGGGGCTCTGCTCCCGCCGTCTGCTGTTTTGGGGTTCGATGCCCCAAAATAGCAGCAGTATTGCAATTTGAAGGTGCGATAGCGGCGGGAGCAGAGCCCCCGCCCTACGATGGGTGCAATCGTCAAACAGAAATTTGACAAAGGGCAACGCGCCCTTATCAGGGAGGAGATTGCCACACCAGTGACATCGGTCACTGGTTCGCAATGACACTAACTTAGTGATATTGGTCAAGCCATTTTTTGCATTTTCTGTCGAATGCTCTGTTTTTCAAAGGAAGCCACTGTAAAATCTGTCAAAAAGTTTATATAGACTTTAGACACATTGACTCTTTTCTAAACGACTTTTTTATGTTATTCTATAGGTGGCGAGGTTCGCATTTAACACAAGGAGTTGGTCAATATGTATTTCCAGAAAAAACGCTGCATCGCAATGCTTTTGGCAGGCGGTCAGGGAAGCCGTCTAAAGGTCCTGACTGAAAAGACTGCAAAGCCTGCTGTTCCCTTTGGCGGTAAATACCGCATCATCGACTTTCCCTTAAGCAACTGTGTCAACTCCGGTATTGATACTGTGGGCATCCTGACCCAATATCAGCCTTTGGAACTCAACGAGTACATCGGTAACGGTCAGCCCTGGGGCTTAAATAAGACCCATAGCTGTGCACAGGTCCTGCCCCCCTACGAACGGCACGATAAGAAAAGCGGCTGGTATAAGGGCACTGCCAATGCAATTTATCAGAATATAGACTTTATCGAGCGCTTTGACCCGGACTATGTGGTAATTCTGTCCGGTGACCACATTTACAAAATGGACTATGCGGCAATGGTGGAGTATCACGAAAAGAATGGTGCCTCCTGCACCATTGCAGTCCGGGATGTGCCCCTGAAGGAGGCTTCCCGGTTCGGTATTCTGAACACCAATCCGGACGGCACGATCTACGAATTTGAGGAAAAGCCGAAAAAGCCCAAGTCCACCAACGCCTCTATGGGCATTTATGTATTCAACTGGAGCGTTCTTAAGGAGGCGCTGATCGCTGACGAGGATGATGAGTCCTCCTCCAACGATTTCGGCAAGAACATTATCCCCAATCTTTTAAATGCCGGTCACAAAATGATGGCATACACCTTCGACGGCTACTGGAAGGATGTGGGAACCATCGACTCTTTGTGGGAAGCCAATATGGAGCTTTTGGGCAAAGATCCGGAGTTTAACATCCGCGGTGACGAGCGCAGCAAGATCTGCGCCCGGAACAACGCCCTCCCCTCCTCCTACATTGACGCACAGGCAAGCATCTCTAACAGCTTTATTGCAGAAGGCTCTGAAATTTACGGAACGGTCCGCCACAGTGTGATCTCTGTGGGCTGTACTGTTGGCGAAAATGCCCTTGTGGAGGACAGCGTGGTAATGCCCAATGTGGTGATCGAACCCGGTGCCATCGTCCGCCACGCTATCTTAGGCGAAAACAGCAAGGTCTGCCGCAACGCGGTCGTTGGCGGTGCCTTTGCGGAAAGCGAGAAAAAACAGATCAGCGTCACTTCCAAGGGCGCAGTGGTAGAACCCGGCACAGCACTGCTGCCCGGAGAAATGCTGTAAGGAGGAAACCGAAATGAATGTAATGGGTATTATTTTTGCAAATGACGGTTCCTTAGGTACACTCACTGCCCACCGTACCATGGCAAGCCTTCCCTTTGGCGGCCGCTACCGTCAGGTAGACTTTGCCCTGTCCAATTTGGCTGCTATCGGTGTGCGCCATGTGGGTATCGTCACCCGCCATCACTACCAGTCCCTGATCAACCACATCGGCTCCGGTGAGGAATGGGGTATGGAGCTGGAGGAAGGCGGTCTGGAATTTCTGACCCCCTATGCAATGAGCAAGACCGATACCTATCGGGGCAAGCTGGAATCTCTCCACGCCGCAATGGGTTTTTTGGAATTCGGTGCAGAGGACGAATACTTAGTGATGATCGACGCCTCTGTGCTCAGCAATATCGATCTTTCCGATGTGATCGCCAAGCACGCCGCCAGCGGCAAGGATGTGACCGTGGTTACCAAAGCCGGCGTCTGCAACGGCAAGCAGCAATATGACCTGGCTCTGAAGCTGGATAAAAACGGAAATATTTCCGATATGGCAGTGGATTACGCTGCACCCTCCGATTATGTTGCTTCTATGGACATTTTTGTGGTAAGCAAAAAGTGGCTTGCCCAGCAGGTCAAGGAGCATATTGCCCACAATCTGTACCATATGGACCGGAATCTGGTTTTGGGTCAGTGGCAGAAGGGTTTGATCACCGTCAACCCCTATGTCTTCCCCGGTGAAGTGCTGTTTACCGAATCTGTGGATGAGTATTTTGGAAACAACCTTGCTCTGCTGGATAAGAAGGTACGCCACGATCTGTTCGGCTACAACCATCCGGTGTACACCAAGGTCCGTGACCGGGTCCCCACCTACTACGGGGAAAGCTGTGTGGTTGAAAACTGTCTGGTTGCCGACGGCTGTATGCTGGACGGCTGCGTGAAAAACTGTATCCTGTTCCGGCAGGTTTCCGTCGGCGCCGGTGCAACAGCAGAAAACTGTGTGATTATGAATGATACGGTAGTGGGAGAAAACAGTATGCTTAAGTATGTGATCCTGGACAAGGATGTAACGGTCCGTCCCGGCGCACAGCTGATCGGCACGCCCCATAATCCCATTGTAGTCAAGAGAGGAGATACAGTATGAAAATCGCTGTCCTTGCCTCCGAAGGCGCGCCATATTGCAAGTCCGGTGGCTTGGGCGACGTGATGGAGGCGCTGCCTGCCGCCCTTTCCCGGATTGAGGGAAATGAAGTGGTATTGATCCTCCCCTACTATAAGAAGATCAAGGAAAATCCCGCTTATGAAGTGGAGCAAGTAGCACAATTTGATGTGGATCTTGGCTGGCGGCGGCAGTATGCCGGCATCCTGAAGCTTAAAAACCGGGCAGATAATGTGCAGGTCTGGTTTGTGGACAGTATGTATTATTTTGCCGGTCGGGATGGGGCAATCTACGGGCACTTAGACGACGGTGAACGGTTTGCCTTTTTCTCCAAGGCATGCCTGATTGCCTTAGCCGTTATGAACTACATTCCCGATGTGATCCAGTGTAACGACTGGCAAACTGCCCCTGTTCCGGTGTTTCTGAAGGCACAGTTTGGTGCTTGCTTCTCTAATACCCGGTGTATGTTCACCATCCACAATATTGAATATCAGGGCTGGGCAGACGGAAGCTTTTTTGACGATGTGCTGGCACTGCCCGAAAGCTATCGGCAATGTCTGGATATGAGTGGCGCAGTCAATGTAATGAAGGGCGCGATCGAGACCTGCGATCTGGTCACCACCGTTTCTGAAAGCTATGCCAAGGAACTGATGTACCCTTACTACGCCCACGGTCTGCACGATGTACTTTCCGGTGCATCCGGAAAGCTTACAGGCATTACCAACGGCATCGACACTGGCACCTTCAATCCGGAAACCGACCGGGCGCTGCCTGCCCATTATAATGCAGCAACCATTGCAGGCGGCAAAGCTGCCTGTAAGGCTGCCCTTCAGAAGGAAGTGGGTCTGCCGGTTCGGGCAGATGTGCCCCTTCTTGTGATGGTGACACGGCTTGTGGGGCACAAGGGTCTGGACCTTCTGTGTTACATTGCCCGCAGACTTATGAAGGATGCGTGTCAATTGCTGATTCTGGGCACAGGAGAGCCTCACTATGAGGACTTTTTCCAGGATCTCGCCCGGCAATTTCCGAAGCAGGCAGCAGCCAAGATCACCTTTGATCTGGGTCTTGCCTCCCGGATCTACGCCGGCGGTGATATTTACCTGATGCCCTCCAAATCCGAGCCCTGCGGCTTAAGTCAGATGAATGCAATGCGCTATGGCACGGTTCCGGTGGTACACGCTACCGGTGGACTGCGGGATACCGTTCCTCCGTGCAATAACGACGGCAAAGGAGGTCTTGGCTTTACCTTCCAGAGCTACAACGCTGACGATTTCTACAACGCACTGAAAAATGCAATGGATCTGTATCATAACGATCCCGATGCCTTCCAGGCATTGCAGGTGACGGATATGCAGCAGGACTTCAGCTGGGATAAGCCTGCCCAGCGCTATATGGCGCTTTTCCGGAAAATGCTCGGTCAGTAACTCTATACACCATTGGGAGGGGCAATGCCCCTCCCCTACAATATTACTTGCCCATCAGGAGTACCCTATGCGTATTTTGTTTAATTCTAAAAAAACAGAATATAAGACCCCCTTCGGTACAGTTACACCGGGCGAAAAATGCACTTTGCACCTTCACATTCCGGTAACTGTTCCTGCTGTTTCTGTGCAGTGCATTGTCACTTGGGAAGACGGAAGTGCTGCGTTCACTGTACCAATGAACTGTATGGAAACCCGGAATAGCTATCGCATTTTCCGGGGAGAATTTGTAATTTCCCAGCCGGGTCTGTATTTTTACCACTTCTGCATCCAGAAGAAGGAGAGCAGTTTCCGTCTGTTCAAGCAAGGTGACAGCACCAATATGGAAGCAGGCGAAATGTGGCAGCTTTCCTGTATTCCGGCGGACTTTACCACCCCGGACTGGGCAAAGGGTGCCGTTATCTATCAGGTTTTTCCGGATCGGTTTTATAAAGCCGGTGATTGCGACCTGACCGGAAAGCTGACACCTTATACTGTCCACGAAAACTGGGACGAAGAAGTGGTTTGGCAGCCCACCCCGGAGGGAAAAGTGCTCAACAACGATTTCTACGGTGGCAATTTCCGTGGCATCACAGAAAAAATGGACTACATTGCCTCTTTGGGTGCTTCTATTTTGTACTTGAATCCCATTTGCAAAAGCTTTTCCAGCCACCGGTATGACACCGGTGACTATAAGACCCCCGACCCAATGTTAGGCACAATTGACGACTTCAAAAAAATGTGTCAAGCTGCCCACAAGCGGGGAATTCGGGTAATCTTAGATGGGGTTTTCTCCCACACCGGCGCAAACAGCCTGTATTTTGACAGGGAGCGTACCTTTGGGGGCAAGGGCGCATATTGCTCTAAGGAATCCCCCTATTTCAGCTGGTATGATTTTCAGCATTATCCGGATACCTACACCAGCTGGTGGGGCTTTGACACCTTGCCCACCGTCAAAAAAATGGACCCGGGATTTATAAGCTATGTGATCACCGGCAAAAATTCCGTCGTGGAGCACTGGCTGAAACTGGGTGCAGACGGATTTCGTCTGGATGTGGCAGACGAGCTACCCAACGAATTTATCAAGTTATTAAAAGATCAGATTCGCAAGATCCGTCCGGATGCACTGTTGATCGGCGAAGTTTGGGAGGATGCCTCCAATAAGATCGCCTACGATGTCCGTCGCCGTTACTTTACAGACAGTGTGCTGGACTCCGCAATGAACTATCCCTTCCGCACAGCGATCCTGAATTTTATAAGGGGAATAGATGACGGAAACAGTTTTAGAGAAACTGTGGAAACAATCCGGGAAAATTATCCGCCCCATGTATTTTTGTGCAATATGAACCTGCTGGGCACTCACGATACCCCCCGGATCTTAACTGCTCTGGTGGATGATTTTGACGGCAGCCGGGAAGCACTTGCCAGCCGCTTTTTATCAAAAAATCAGTATCAGCAAGCAAAACAATTGCTGATGTTGGCATCCTTCCTGCAATATATGCTCCCCGGTGCACCCAGCTTGTACTATGGCGACGAAGCTGGTATGGAAGGCGGAAAAGATCCCTTTAACCGCCGCACCTATCCCTGGGGACGGGAAGATGGCGAACTTTTAGAGCATTTCCGCCAGCTTGGAAGACTGCGCAAGGAGGATGCCCTCCGTCTTGGCGATCTGGAATTTTTCCAGTCAGAAGGGCGGAAATTAGGCTTTTCCAGAACCTATGATGGTCGCACCGTGCAGATTTATGTAAACCGCAGCAAGGAGATCTGGCACATTCCCGCAAAGAAGGTGCTGTACGGGCGCAGCCTGAATCCCCTTGCCCCCAACTGGCTTTCCTTAGCGCCGATGGACTTCTGCGTCGTGGAGGAATAATATGGAAAAAGAAAGCTTTATCAGTGGCTATTGCCGCACTATAGACGGCAGCCGAACCGTCTGCGTCATCACAGAAAATGGCAAGCTGACTGAAGTAGATTGCAGCTTTAACGGCTGCCCCTACACCCCCAACTGCACGATTGCAAAGCAAATTGAAGAATTGACAAACTAAAAAAGCAAGGACAAATTGTCCTTGCTTTTTTGTCGATATATTGCTTCGCAATTCGATATTTTTGCCTTACGGCAAAATCGATATATTTACCTGACGGTAAATTCGATATGATCTAAATCCCCTCTTGCCCCGCAGGGCATATCGAGTGTTTACACATATCGAGCGCCTTAAGCGCATATCGAAAATCCCGCGACAGGGATTTATATCGATCAATTAATTGCAGCAAGATTTACATTCAGGTCTTCCCAGAAGAGAACTCTTTCAACAGGGATCTTATCGTTCTGCCAGGTTTGGTTCATCCGGTCCTCTTCACGGAATCCTTCTGCGTTGACCTTTTCCAGCCAGGCCTTAAACGCAGCTGCATCAATTGCTGTATCTGCCGCAAATGCATTGATCCGATCTACCAGGAGCTTTAGCATATTGCTGACCACAGGATTTTCAGGATCGCTGACATTGAAGGTGCAGATCACCAGTGTGCCTTCCCCGATCTTCACAGACAGCAGATGGCAGAACCGGCGCAAGGTATCCTCAGGCAGGAAGTCCTTGATGCCCTGCTGCAGACCCTTATAGCGGTCACGGATGGGCTTATCAATACCTAGCACGTGCTCTGTGACCTTCCAGGGCCAGGTATCCAGATTAACCTTGCAGCTGACATCCAGCAAAGGCTGCACATTCTTATCGAAGTACCGGTCATCACCCAGTGCTTTTTCCACTTCCTTGTTCTGCAGGATGCCGCCCAGTCCGTTGCCGCGATCCCAGATACAGGGTTTAAAGCGCTCGATAGATGCCTGCACATCCCACTGGTTCTGCTCTGCCTGATAATTATATAGCAGCAGTGCAGTCTTGCCAGCCTCCAGCTGGTCCAGCAGCTTCTGATCCAGTGCGTCCGTCACATACAGATCGGACTTCTTTTCGCCCTTGCGCAGATAATCTGCCAGCACCTGATTGGTCAGGTTCATTTCCGGAACAGTCTGCGGACGGACTCTGGGATAGGTCCAGATCTTCCAGCTGTTCTTTACCAGCTTATCACCGTAAACGAAACGGGCAGAAACCGTACGGTATGTAGGCTTGCCGGCAGGCTTTGCCTTGATGTTCAGTGTTGCCAGCTGCTGCAGACCGCCTGCCAGCGCAAACTGCTTGCCGTTGTAAATAACCTCGTCGTCCAGTGTGATCTCCAGTGTGCCGTTGACGCGGAAATTGGGCAGGAAGTCAGAGGCAAAGAACTTCACATTGATGTCCTCATCCTCGTACAAACGATCCTGTTCAAACTCAGCTAGCAGCACCAGATCGTCATTCACCTGACGGACCCAATCACTGTCAATGCCCTTATCGTCGTCAAAGAAGTCGATAAAGCCGTTCTTGTTCTCGTACTTCAGGCAGTCGGAAAGCTGAAGCATTTCATAACCGCACAGGTGGCTCATACGCAGTGTTTCCAGGAATATCTTCGTGCAAGCCAGGCGGAGCTTCCGGGTGGCAGCAATGTAATCGGGCATCAGCTCCTGCAGGTTCTTCATCTCCACCAGCTTCTTCAGACCGGCAAAGTACTTGGGCTTCTTGATGCCGTGCTTCTCTAAGTATTCAGGACCTACTTTTTCGCAGAAGTCGTCGAACTTCTTCTCCAGTGCCGCATAGTCCACAATATCTACATAGTGCATTGCCTCGTGGGACAACACAGGCTTCAGCGGCATTGCATACCGATTGATCTGTGTGTCTGCACCTTCAGTCTTGGAAATCAGCTTAAGGGGTACACTGTAAGCAGATTCGTCCTCCTTCCAGCAGATGTCAGATGTGAACATATCTGCGTGGTGGGCATAGGGCAGATAGTAGCCCATATGCTGGATAAACAGATCAGAGCAATCCCGGTCGTATTCGCCCCAGCCGCAGTTATCCATAATGATCTTATTGGGAGCAAGCTTTCTTCCCAAATCCACCATTTCGTGGACCTCGGGGAAGTGGGCAGAGCAGTGCATTTCGTTGCCGATACAGAAGATGGCAACACTGGGGTGGTTGCGAAGGCTACGGACTGTCTTTTCCCATTTGCCCTCACCAAAATCCAG
This sequence comes from Faecousia sp., assembly GCA_045546835.1. Taxonomy (GTDB): domain Bacteria; phylum Bacillota; class Clostridia; order Oscillospirales; family Oscillospiraceae; genus Faecousia. Next base: position 16,946 of record JAZQDL010000094.1, on the reverse strand, counting down.
CACCCGTTTCATCGGCTTGCCGGTTTCGGGGTTTGTGGTTTGTTCAAACAGGAAGCCGGTCTCCAAATGTATCAGCAGACCCAGCTCATCCGCTGCCCGCAGGAAATCCTCGGAAGGAACGGTGGTATGGAAGCGCACAATATTGAAGCCATACTTCTTTGCCTGACGGATGTTCTTGCAGGCTGCTTCATAATCTGTGCCACCGGTCATATTGGGATGCTCGTGGGCAATAATACCACGGATATAGCCACGCAGATAGATAGGCTTATCATTGTGCAGAACCGCCTTATTCTGCATCGTAGCAACGGAGGTATGTCCGAACCGGATTTTTTCGCCGTTTGCTTCGATGGTGTAAAGAGCAGGCTCGTAAACAGACCAGGGTTTCAGGGCAGATGCGTCAAAAGTGGTGACATATACATCGTCCTTCTGCTTGCAGATCAGCTTGGGGCAGTCCACTTCCTTTCCCTCTGCATCACAGATGCGATAGCTCTCCAGAGGTGCGGGGGTTTCCACATACAAAAGCCCCGCAGATACATTGCTGTAAATGTAAAGGCCGCTGCCTTCCACGCAATTATCAAACACGGATTTCTCGGCATTTGTCATCATAATTTTACTTTCCTTTCCTGATTTGTCCTTTTGACCTAATTGCACGCTCATCTTATCATAGGTGTACATTTTATGCAATATAAAACTTACCTTTTCCCAAAAAAAGGCGAAAAATGCAATGCTCAAACCCCATCCCAGTACACATTTTGCAATAATTCCGTATTTTTCTAAAGGATTTGGAACAGCGGGCGGCTTAGCATACTCATTGCCGTTTCTGCCATTTCCCGGGCAGTAATGGGAAATCCCATTTCGTGCCAGCGAAGGATCATTGACATCAGTCCGCAAAGGGCAAAGGTAAACTCCAGCTCCTGCCGTACAGTTCCGCCGGCAAGCTTGCTTTTTGGCATCAGACCCTCCTGACGGATTAGTGTCAGCGCCCGCTCTGTCAGAACCCCTGTCAGTCCACTTCGGCTGAGGGCATCCAACAGAAACCTGTTGTCATACCAAAAGGCAAAGAAGCGCTGCAGATCTCCCCGGGGCGTTCCGGTGTCCGGTCCGTGGTCGTCTACTGCATAAAAATCCATCATCGTATGGTCGATCAGTGCGTATACTGCCCCTTCCTTGCTGGAAAAATAGCGATAAAAGGCTTTTCTGGGAATCTTCATACGATCACAAAGGTCACTGATAGAAATATCCTCATAGCTTCCCGTGAGCATCATTTTCAGCAATCCCTGCTCCAGATTTCGCTGGCGCTGAATAGATTGCTCGGTTCTGCATACTTTATACATAATGTTTTCACTCCGCATATCCAATTTCTCCCTTTTATTTTAACATATTCCCGAAAATATTCAAGCTCGCTCAACTGATATCTGTACGCAGTTTGGGCAATGCTATACAAGGATAAGGAGGCCTTCGGTATGAAAAATAATAACCGCCCGACACCCCCATCTCACCGCAAGTTCGGTATGCGGGACAATCTGGGGTATCTGTTCGGCGACTTTGGTAATGACTTTACTTTCATTCTCTCCACCACGATCCTGATGAAATTTTACACCGATGTAATGGGCGTTTCCGCTGGTGTGGTAGGCACACTGATGATGCTTGCCCGGTTCATCGATGCCATCACCGATGTGACAATGGGACGAATCTGCGATGCATCCAAGCGCACCAAAGCCGGCAAATTCAAGCCCTGGCTGCTGCGGATGTGCATTCCCGTCGCCTTTTCATCCTTTTTGATGTACGCCCCGGGTCTGCGCAACAACATTACAGAAGTTTGGTCCTACAGTCTGCGGGTAGGCTGGCTGATCGTTACCTATCTGCTATGGGGTTCTTTCTGCTACACCGGCATCAATATCCCCTATGGCTCAATGGCTTCCGCCATCTCCCCGGATGCAGGCGACCGGGCAAGCCTTTCCACCTTCCGCACATTAGGCGGCACGCTGGCAGGTATTTTTATCGGTGTCGGTCTTCCGCTGATCGCCTATAAAACCGTCACCCTGGAAAACGGCACGACCCAAGATGTCCTTTCCGGCCCAAATGTGGCACTTGCCGCCGGTGTTTTTTCGATTCTTGCGGTCATCTGTTACTATCTGTGCTACCGGATGTGTACGGAGCGGGTGGTGTCTGACAAGGCCCACGAAAAAGGCCCTTCTGTGGGGCAGATGCTGAAAAGCGCAATCCGCAACCGGGCGTTGATCTCCATTATCGTTGCATCTATTTTTATGCTGCTGGCACAGCTGACCATGCAAAATATGATGAGCTATGTGTATCCGGACTACTACAATGCCGCCTCTATGCAAAGCGTTGGCTCTTTGACAATGATCCTGGGTATGGGCGCTGCCGCTGCCATCGCTAAGCCCATCACCACCAGATTGGGAAAAGCAGAGGTTTCCTCTGTGTGCAGCCTTGCCGGTGCGGTGGTTTGTCTGGGAATATGGATCATCCGTCCTAATGTATACGGTTATATGGCACTGACCACCCTATTCTGGCTGTTCTTGGGCGTCTTCTCAATGGTCAACTGGGCGCTGATCACCGATGTGATCGACTATTCAGAGTTGAAAAACGGCATCCGGGAGGACGGCTCTGTGTATGCAATCTACTCCTTTGCCCGGAAGCTGGGTCAGGCACTGGCATCGGGGTTATCCGGCTGGCTGCTGACTGCCATTTCCTACAACGAAAACGCGCTGTCCGAGGGTGTGGCACAGACTGCGGCGGTAAAAAACGGTATCTTCACCATTTCCACCCTTGTGCCTGCAATTGGCTTTGTACTGCTTGCGATTGTGCTTTGGTTCTGGTATCCTCTGCACAAAAAACAGGTGGACGCAAACATCGCCGCGCTGAAGAAAAAACACGGCAACAGTTAAGCTTGCAGCGGGCGGCAGATTGCCGCCCCTACAACAATCTATCAGCTCTGCATACCGTTTGTTAGATATGTATAAATACTCTGTAAAATAAATTGGAATATAGTGTCACATTTTTGTCATTTTGTCCCTAGTTTATTTTTTACTTTTGCATTATACTTAAATAAGACTGGGCAGGTATGCGCCTGCACACATTTAAGGAGGAAATTACAATGGCAAAAGCCCCCCAATTAGACGCCAAGGGCTACCGGAAATTCGGCATTCGCGATAAGCTTGCCTATGCTGCCGGTGACTTGGGCTGTAACATGAGCTTTGCCCTGAAGGGCACTGTTCAGACCTTCTGGCTGGTCTATATGATGCTGGAGACCGGTCTGCTGTCTATCCTGCTGCTGCTGGTGCAGATCTGGGATGCAGTGAACGATCCTATGATCGGCACAATGATCGACAACGACAAGCACCACTATAAGCACGGTAAGTTTAAGCAGTACATCTTTATCGGTGCCTGCGGCTTGCTGATCGGTGGTGCAGCAGTCTTCCTGCCCTTCCCCAATGCACCTGTGGTACTTAAAGCAATCCTGTTTGTTTTCGGTTACATTATCTGGGACGCTTTCTATACCGTTGCGAATGTTCCTTACGGTTCTATGCTCTCTCTGGTTACCGAGGATGTGGGTGAGCGTGCACAGCTTTCCACCTGGCGCAGCATCGGCTCTATGATCGGCAACATTCTTCCCAATATTCTTCTGCCTATGCTGATCTGGCAAAAGGTCAACTACGACGGCACCGACTCCTTCCTGAGTAAAATCGTGATCCCCGAAGGCTTCACCAAAGAACAGTTCCTTACCAATCCCCTGACCGGTGAGGCTTACCAGGTAGGCGATGCCATCCTGAGCCCTGAGACCGGCAAGCAGGTAGAGATTCTGCTGGGCAACCGTATGTTCTACGTTGCTTTGATTATGGGTGTTCTGGGCTTCCTTGCCTTTTTGTTTATGCTCAAGAACATCACCATCCGTGTGGACGAAAGCTCCGTCAAGACCAACGAAGGCGGCGAGAAGTTCAACATCTTTACTGCCTTTGGCAAGTTCCTGAAGAACCGTCCCGCTGTGGGTGCAACTCTGGCAGCTATGGGTATGTTCCTGGGTATGAACGCCGCCACCACCGCCAACACCATTATGTTTGCCACCTATTTTAATATGGCATCTATGTCCGGTGTGGTGCAGATGATCGGCTTCTTACCGATGTTCCTGTTTATGCCCTTTATCACTAAGATCGTTAAGAAATACGGCAAGAAGGAAGCTTCCGTCGCAGGCACCATTGCATCTCTCATTGGCGCTGTCATTATGCTGATCTTCCCCCTCATCCCGGATGTTCAGCTGTCTCTGATCGTCTATCTTGCCGGTCTGGTGGTATTCGGTCTGGGTATGGGTGTTTACACCTGCGTTTCCTGGGCTATGATGGGCGACGCTATCGACTACAACGAGTGGAAGTTTGGCACCCGCGAGGAAGGCACTGTTTACTCTCTGCACTCCTTCTTCCGTAAGCTGGCACAGGGCGTTGGCCCCTCTATGGTGCTGCTGATTATGGGCTGGCTGGGCTACGAAGCAAAGCTGGGCACCATCGGTCAGAGTGCACAGACCTCCCACAATATGTGCTGGCTGGTTGCAGGCCTTTATATGTTCAGTGCCGTAGTACAGTTCATCGGTTTGGCTGTTATCTACAACCTGGACAAGAAGACCCTCGACAAGATGACAGAAGATCTGGCTGCCCGCAAAGGTGAGTAATTCAAACTACTCCTAATATGAAATTTCCCCTCCGGTATCCCCGGAGGGGATTTTTTGCGCCCCACCCTGTCAAATTTCTGTTTGACGGTCAAGCAAATTGTAGGGCGGGGGCTTGCTCCCGCCGCCGAAACCGAACATTCTTAACGGCGGGAGTAAAACCCCGCCCTACCGTAGTCAATTCGATAAACAGAAATTTGACTTTTCCTATTGACAACATCGAAAGTCTGTGTTACAGTAACTGTACTAGTACAGTTGGTACAGTTAATACAACCAAAGGAGGTATGCCTATGATCCATCTGGACTACCGGGATACCCGTCCTATTTATGCCCAGATCGTGGACAATTTCCGCATTCTCATCCAAAAGGGCATTCTGCAGGACGGTGACAAGCTCCCTTCCGTCCGGGAGCTGGCGGCCGAGCTTTCCATTAACCCCAACACCATTCAGCGGGCTTACCGGGAGCTGGAGTCCACCGGCTATGTTGCCTCGGTCACCGGCAAAGGTAGCTTTGTTTGCGGAAAGACCCGCACAGGTCAAGAGGAACAGCCTTTATGGGAGGCACTGGACAATGCGGTGTCCCAGTTGATCGCACTGGGCGTTTCCCAATACGAAATCATTCAGCATCTCAAGCAAGGAGGGGATAACGATGCTTCAAATGTGTAATGTAACAAAAAGCTTTGGGTCCTTCAAGGCGCTGGACAGCCTGACAATGGACATTCCCAAGGGCGCAGTGTACGGACTGGTGGGCCCCAACGGTGCAGGCAAATCCACTGCCATCCGTGTGCTCACCGGTGTGTACCGCCCGGATGCAGGCACGGTCACAATGGAGGGGCTGCCCATCTACGAAAATCCCAACACCAAGGCGTGTATGAGCTGCATCCCCGACGATGTGTTCTTCTTCCCTTCTGCCACATTGGAAGATATGCGCACCTATTATAAGGGCATCTACCCCAAATTTGACGACGATCTGTTTACCCGTCTGTATGAGGTATTTAACCTTCCAAAAAAGTCCCCCATCCGTCGGTTTTCCAAGGGTATGCAAAAACAGGCAGCATTTCACCTGAGCATCTGCACCCGCCCGGATGTGCTGGTGCTGGACGAGCCGGTGGACGGTCTTGATCCGGTGATGCGTCGTCAGGTATGGAGCCTGATCCTTTCGGATGTTGCCCAAAGAAATACCACCGTCCTGATCTCCTCCCACAATCTCCGGGAGCTGGAGGACATCTGCGACCACGTGGGCATTATGGATCACGGCAAACTCCTTCTGGAACGAAGCTTGGCGGATATGCAGGGCTCGATCCACAAGCTGCAAATGGTATGTGCCCAAACGCCGGAACTCCCCATACTCCACGAAAGCAACTCCGGCAGACTGCGGACGCTGATCGTCCGGGGCACAGCCGAAGAAATTACCCAAAAAGCAAAGCTGTGCGAGCCTGCCTATTTTGATGTGCTGCCCCTTTCTCTGGAAGAGATCTTTATTTACGAGCTGGGAGGTGTGAATTATGAAGTTAAGAACATCATTCTTTAACGGTGCAGTCCTGCGCAAGGATATCACCCGTTTTGCACCGGTCTGGGGCCTATACGCCATTTTCACCCTGATGGCATTTTTCCTGATCTGGGAGTCTGAAGAGGATGCCGCCCGGTTTGCAAACAACGCCCGCTATGTAATGCAGGCAATGGGTGTCGTAAACTTCGCCTATGCTACCATTTGTGCGCTGGTACTCTTCGGCGACCTGTTCAACACCAAGCTTTGTAATGCCCTCCATGCCTTTCCCCTTCGCCGGGAGGGCTGGTTTCTGACCCACTGCGCCGCAGGCTTTTTGTTCTGTCTGATCCCCAACGCCGTTGCGGCACTGCTGGCAGCTGCCCTTTTGCAGGAGTACTTCTATCTGGCTCTTTTATGGCTGGCAATTATGCTTTTGCAGTTTTTGTTTTTCTTTGGCGCAGCCGTATTTTCTGTAATGTGTGCCGGAAACTGGCTGGGCGCACTGGCAGTGTGCGGCATTTTCAACCTGCTGGCTGTGCTGGTATCCTGGCTGTTTATGACCTTCTATGACCCTTTCCTGTATGGCATTGAACTGGATGTGGATCCCTATCTTTCTATGAGCCCGGTTGTTGGTTTCCATCAATTCCAGTATATAGAAACCGCATACGACAAAATGGCGGATGCTACGATTTTCAAAGCCTTCCTGCCTGCGCAGTGGCAGTATTTGTTTATTGCCGCCGGTGTGGGCGCAGTGCTGTTAGTCCTTTCTGTTCTGATCTACCGGGGTCGCCAGCTGGAAAACGCCGGTAACCTGATCTCATTGACGCCGGTCAGTCCCATTTTTCTGGTCATTTATACCTTGTGTGCCGGTGCGGTAATGTACTATGTGACGGAGATATTCTCCGGTAACGGCAGATATTTATTCATTCTCATTGGCTTTGCCATCGGCTTCTTCACAGGACGGATGCTTCTGGAAAAGAAGGTAAATATTTTCCGGGGTAAGACCTTCCTGGCCTTCGGCGTACTTCTTGCTGTGTTTGGCATCACTGTGGGTCTTACCAAGCTTGACCCCGCCGGCGTGACCCGCTATGTGCCGGAAATAGAGGATGTGAAGCAGGTGCAGATCAGCCCCAATCACGCCCGCTACTACTATGAGCACTCCCAGTGTATCCTCACAGAGCAGGCGGATATTGAAGCCATTACAAAGATCCATCGGGAGCTGGTGGATAACCGCAAGGCAAGTAAAGATTCTGCTCTGCGGATCACCTACACCCTGCAAAGCGGACGCACTGTAGAGCGGCAGTATTATGTGGATATGCAAAGTGATGCAGCAGAGGTTCTGCGGGGCTATTACAGCTCTCCCCAGTATATATTGGGCACAGATGATATAACTGCACTGCTGGAAAATGCCTTTATGCTGGAATTCAGAGCCAATAAGGACCTCCCTTATATTTGCATTGGGGGCGGAAATATGGATCAGCAGATCTATGTGGATAAATATGAAGAAAACGCCATTATCTATTCTGTGGAGGACCTGGCTGAAGAAGGCACTTCTCCCAAAGGCTTGAATGTGGCGCTGGCACAGGGTTTGATGGATGCCATCCTTGCCGACTGTGAGGCAGGTAAAATGGCACCGCCCTGGGAATTCCACGAGGGTGAAGATACCTTCGGCTGGGTGACCATCCAGTCTTTCATACCTCAGTCTGAAACACCGAACCTGAACAGCAACAGCATTTCCGCATCCATTTCCACCTATGAGATCATCGACTACACGCCGGTATCCTATCTGGAGATCAAGATCTTTGACGGCTGCACCAATACCATCGAGTATCTGAAAAGCATTGCAAACCAATAACCATTTGCCCGGGGCATCCTCCCCGGGCACTTTCTCGCCTCCCCTTCAAATTTCTGTTTATCGAACAGTTCCTTACAACGCACGTCATTGCGAAACCAGTGCACACACTGGTTGTGGCAATCCGTACTCCTATTAGAAAAGCGTTGTTATTGTGACATTTTAGGGGATGCGGTTTGCCACGTCGCATTCACCTTGCCCGTTTACGGTGCCCGGCAGAAACTTCGCCTGACAAAGCAGGCTTGTTTCTTGCCGACCGCGGCACACGCTGCGCCATCGCTTTTTCCGCCACCGGCGGCGCTCAGGCTCGCGGCCCGCAAAGACGTGAAGGTACGATGGTTGGGCTTGTAGGGCGGGGGCTTGCTCCCGCCGCTACCGCACCTCCGAATTGTAATGCTACTGATATTTTGGGGCATCGAACCCCAAAACATCAGACGGCGGGAGCAAGCCCCCGCCCTACCATTTTTTTGCCTAAAAAAGGTCTCTTTAACAAAAGCACCAAAATCCCCCCTCGGGGGATGAAAAATTCCAGTCGAAATGTAGCTAAAACAACAATTGACTTTCTGAGGAAAAATGAGTAAAATAATGCTGATACACTATGGGCTCATACTGTCCGTATGAGCCGGATATTTTGCAATACAGGAGGAAACAAGATTGAAGGATTGGGCATTTACTACCACCGTTGAGGAGATGGAAGCCGCTACCAACTCTCTGCTGGAAAACGCGCAGAAAGTCGGTGCTGACACTTGGCAGCAGCGTGCTAAGAACCAGTCCCCTCACTGCGGCTTCGGCGAAGCAGGTACCTGCTGCCGGATCTGCTCTATGGGCCCCTGCCGCATCACCCCCAAGGCACCCCGCGGCATCTGCGGCTGCGATGTTCACGGCATCGTTGCCCGTAACTATCTGATCTTCACCGCCGGCGGTGCTGCTACGCACTCCGACCACGGTCGTGAGATCATGCACACCCTGCACCAGACCCGCGAGGGCGGCAACTATCAGGTCAAGGACCCTGAAAAGCTGATCCGCATCGCCAAGGAGTGGGGCGTGGAGACTGAGGGTAAGGACATTTACGCTCTGGCGCACGAAATGGCTGAGATCGGTCTGCTGGAATACGGCAAGCCCTTCGGCACACAGCGTTTTGTGGAGCGTGCTCCCGAGCACACCCAGAAGCTGTGGGAAGACGCTGAGATCACTCCCCGCGCTATCGACCGGGAGGTTTCCCAGTCTATGCATATGACCCATATGGGTTGTTCCAGCCTTTCTGAGGCACTGATCCGTCAGGCTCTGCGTGCAGGCCTGAGTGACGGCTGGGGCGGTTCTATGATGGGCACTGAGTTCTCCGACGTTATGTTCGGCACTCCCAAGCCCATTGACACCGAGGCTAACATCGGTGTTATGGAGAAGGATAATGTTAACATCGTTGTTCACGGCCACGATCCTTCCCTGTCTGAAATGATCGTATATTACGCAAACGACCCCGAGATGATCGCTTACGCTAAGAGCATGGGCGCTAAGGGCATCACCGTTTCCGGCGTTTGCTGTACCTCCAACGAAGTTACTATGCGTCACGGCATCCCCATGGCAGGTAACTTCCTGAACCAGGAAAATGTTGTACTTACCGGTGCTTGTGAAGCCATCGTGGTGGACGTGCAGTGTATCTTCCCTGCCCTGGGCCCCCTCAGCAAGTGCTTCCACACCAAGTTCATCACCACCTCTCCCATTGCACAGATCCCCGATGCTGAGTTCTACCGCTTCAGCGCAGAGACCGCTGGCGACAATGCAAAGGCAATCGTGAAGATGTCCATTGAGAACTTCAAGAACCGTAAGCCTGAGCTGGTGAACATCCCCAATCAGAAGCAGAAGGCAAGAGTCGGCTACTCTGTTGAAGCAATCAAGAAGGTTCTCGACGGCGTTGCCAACTCCCAGCTGGACGAGATGGGTACTACCAAGCCTCTGATCGAGTGTGTACACTCCGGTGTCCTCCGCGGTGCTGTGGCTATGGTTGGCTGTAACAACCCCAAGATCCGTCCCGACACTGCCCACATCGAGCTGATGAAGAAGATGCTGGAGAACGATATTATCGTTATCACCACCGGCTGTTCTGCGCAGGCTGCTGCAAAGGCCGGTCTGATGGATCCCGAGCAGGCTAAGGAATACTGCGGTGCAGGTCTGAAGCGTGTATGTGAGCTGGCTGGTATTCCTCCCGTGCTGCATATGGGCTCCTGTGTGGATATTTCCCGTATGATGATCCTGGCTTCCGACATTGCCAAGGACTGGGGCATTAACATTTCCCAGGTTCCTGTTGTTGGCTGTGCTCCCGAATGGATGTCCGAAAAGGCTGTTTCCATCGGTAACTACGTTGTGGCTACCGGTATTGAGACCTTCCTGGGTGTTGATCCCTACTCCAAGGGCTCTTCCGAAGTTACCCGGCTGCTGCAGGGTGAGGACGGCATTAAGGAATGGGTCGAGGCTAAGTTCGTTGTTGACACTGACATTGAGTCCCTCGGCGACAAGATGATCGCTTGCATTGAAGCTAAGCGTGCAGCTCTCGGTATTTGATCTCAGCGAATCTTTTTCCGCATCCGTGCGCAATGCGCGCCTTGAAATACACAAAGTATGTCGGCGGCTTCATTGCTTCGCCTGCGAAAAAATCTTCTGCTGATCGGCTCTGTAAGCAAACATTCTGCGGGCGGCAGATTGCCGCCCCTACAGTGAAATACGAGGTCTTTTCTAAATGAAAGTAGCGATTACCGGAAAGGGCGGTGTGGGTAAAACCACCTTGTCCTCCACCCTGGCCCGGCTCTACGCAGACGAAGGACGCACTGTCCTTGCCGCTGACGTAGATCCCGATGCCAATCTGGGCCTTGCTCTGGGTCTTTCCCAGGAAGAAGTAGACCAGATTGTCCCCATTTCCAAAATGCGCACTCTGGTCGAGGAGCGCACCGGTGCAAATGCCGCAAATAAGTTTTTCAAGTTAAATCCTCAGGTTTCCGACATTCCGGACACCTTCTCAAAGGAAATTAACGGCGTAAAGCTTCTGGTGATGGGCACTGTGGATGTGGGCGGCAGCGGCTGTGTGTGTCCCGAGCATGTAATGCTCAAGAGCATCCTCTCCGCAATGACCTATCGCAAGGACGATGTGGTGATTATGGATATGGAAGCAGGTCTTGAGCATCTGGGCAGAGGCACAGCAGCAAATATGGATCAGTTCATTGTGGTGATCGAACCCGGCGCCAGAAGCGTGCAGACCTACCGCAATGTAAAGCGGCTGGCAGCAGACTTAGGCGTGAAGCAGGTTCGTGTGGTAGCCAACAAGATCCGGGATGCACAGGATGAGGAATTTATCCGAAATGCGATCCCTGCAGAAGATCTGTTAGGTTTCATCCACTATAACCCGGAGATCATCGACGCAGACCGGCAAGGAAAATCGCCCTACGACTTTAGTCCCGCGGCAATCGAAGAAATCAAAGCAATTAAAGCGATCTTAGATCGCCAATAACCTATTATAAAATGGGAGGAAAAAACGTTGACACTTTTTGATAGAGTTTTCGGCGGTAACGACTATAACTATGAGCGTACAGTCGCCGCCATCGACGCTGCTATCGCCCAGTATGGCGAAGCAGAACCTGTCGCATTCCCCAATACCGCTTACAACCTGCCCTGCTACTACAGCATCACCGGCAAAAAGATCAATACCCTGGGTGAGCTGAAGGCTGCTCTGGAAGGCGATATTCATCCTATGATGACCCGCAATCCCCGTCTGCAGGACGCATTCGACAGCGGTATTGCTTCCGCTCTGTGCGCAGAGTTCCTGGAAGTGCTGAAGTACCTGCACGGAAGCGATCCTTATGCTGAGCCCGAGATGGGCTTCCTCAGTGACGCATTCGTCCGTAACCTGGGTCTTCCTCTGGTTACCGGCGACATCCCCGGCGTTGCCGTTATCATCGGCGGTGCTGAAGATCCTGCCCAGACTGTTGAGCTGGCTAAGTCCTATCAGGCTCTGGGTCTGCTGGTCACCCTGACCGGTAATTCCGTCAAGCACTGTGCAGATTCCGGTATGAATCTGGGCGAAGGCGTCCGCGTGGTGCCTCTGGGCTACGAGGATCAGTCTGTTATCCACGTGGTTTCCGTGGCTCTGCGTGCTGCGCTGATCTTCGGTGCTATTCAGCCCGGCGACACCAAGGCACTGTACAAGTACACAATGGACCGTATCCGTGCCTTTGTTAACGCCTACAAGTCTCTGACCGATGAGATCGTCTCCTACGGTGCAGGCGCTATCCAGCTTGGTTTCCCCGTTATCTCCAACGAGACCGAGAATATGTTCCGCGTTCCCAAGAGCCTGATCCAGCAGCTGGACACCTCCAAGTGGAATGCCACCTCTCTGGAAGCTCGTGACATCAAGCTGAAGATCACCAAGATCGACATTCCTGTTTCCTATGCGACCGCTTTTGAGGGTGAGATCATCCGTAAGGGCGATATGCAGGTGGAAGTGGACGGCTCTCGTGTGGACTGCTTCGAGCTGGTCCAGACCAAGGAGCTGCAGGAGGTTGAGGATCACAAGATCACTGTGATCGGTCCTGAGATCGACGATATTCCCGTTGGCTCCAAGATCTCCCTGTCCTACACCATCGAGGTTGCCGGCAAGGCTATGCAGGCTGACTTTGAGTCCGTTATGGAACGTAAGATCCACGCTTGGATCAACTGCATTGAAGGCGTTATGCACACCGGTCAGCGTGATATGATCCGCGTGCGTATCAGTAAAGCCGACTTCGAAGCAGGCTTCAAGTTTGCACATCTGGGCGAAGTGCTGTACGCAAAGGTCAAGAGTGAGTTTGAGGCCGTTGTGGACAAGTGCCAGGTCACCATCGTCGTGGATGCTGACCAGAACAAGGAGCTGCGTGCAAAGGCTAACGAGATCTTCAATAAGCGTGATGCAAGACTGGCTTCTATGACCGACGAGTCCGTAGACACCTTCTACACCTGTATTATGTGTCAGGCCTTCTCCCCCAGCCACGTATGTATCGTTACGCCCGAGCGTCTGGGTCTTTGCGGCGCTGTTTCCTGGCTGGACGCCAAGGCTACCCAGGAGCTTGACCCCAACGGTCCTTGCCAGCCCATTCTGAAGACCGGCTGTCAGGACGAAAAGCTGGGCCGCTACGATTCTATGGACGAGGCTGTCCGCAAGTACTCTCAGGGTGCTGTTGAGAAGATCACTCTGTACTCCCTGTTCCAGGATCCTATGACCTCCTGTGGCTGCTTCGAGTGTATCTGCGGTGTTGAGCCCTGCTCTATGGGCGTGGTTATCACCTGCCGTGAGCACGCTGGTATGACACCTCTGGGTATGAGCTTCTCCGAAATGGCTTCTATGACCGGCGGCGGTGTGCAGACTCCCGGCTTTATGGGCCACGGCAAGCACTTCATCTCCTCCAAGAAGTTTATCGCAGCCGAAGGCGGCCCCGGCCGTATCGTCTGGATGCCCAAGATGCTGAAGGATCAGATGCGGGAGCGTCTGGATGCTACCATTCTGGAAATGTACGGCGTGGAAAACTTCACCGATATGATCGCAGACGAGACTGTCTGCACCGAGGATCCCGAGCAGCTGCTTGAGTTTCTGGGCGAAGTTGGCCACCCTGTTCTGGGTATGGAACCCTTCGATATGTAATTTACATCAAAAATCGCCAGTCCGGTTGGACTGGCGATTTTTCTTAGCCTTCAAATTTCTGTTTGACGGTTAGGGGTATTGTAGGGCGGGGGCTTGCTCCCGCCGCTACCGCCCTTCAAATTGTAATACTGCTGATATTTTGGGGCATCGAACCCCAAAACATCAGACGGCGGGAGCAAGCCCCCGCCCTACCATAATCAATTCCACAAACAGAAATTCGACATATATTCGCCTGTTGTGAAATCGACAAAAATGTGGTATAATGTCCGCAAGGAAGTGATACTATGATCGAATTTAAGTCTCTGGAGCTTTCTCAAAAAGCAGAGTATGATAAATTTCTGCAAAGCGGCGGGGAGCGGGGCTGTGAATATAATTTTGCAAATCTCTACTTATGGGGGCGGCAAAAGGCTGCCTTCCACGAAGGTAACCTTGCCTTTTTCTCCCAGTTTAACCGAAAAAGTGTCTACCCCTTTCCTCTGGGCGAAAATCTGAAGCCCACTCTCGATGCCATTATCCACGATGCCAAAATGCGTGGCATCCCCTGTCGGCTCACCGGCCTTAACCAGGATGAATGTGCCCTTTTGGAAAAGCTGTACCCGGGAATGTTCCGCTACCATTTTGACCGGGACGGTTTTGACTATGTGTACGCAATCGACGAGCTTGCCACCCTGGCAGGTCGCAAATTCCAGCGCAAGCGCAACCATTTTAACCGCTTCCGTCAGGCACATCCGAATTATACCGTTGCGCCCATTACCGACGAAAACACACCGGAAGTTGCCGAACTTCTGGACATCTGGTATGCCCAGCGGCAAGCGGCTGATCCCCACGGAGATTTTCATATGGAGCGCTGCGCCCTGAACAAGGCGCTTAAATATCGGAAGGAGCTGGGTATGGAAGGACTTGTCCTTATGGACCAAGGAAAGCTCCTTGCGATGACAATGGGTTCTCGACTGTCAAAGCTGACCTTCGATGTGCAGTTTGAGAAAGCACTGGAGGAAGCCGACGGCGCATATCCTGCCATCAACTGCGAATTCGCCCGGTATCTGAAGGAAAAATATCCAACCCTTCAATGGTTGGACCGTGAAGAGGATATGGGACTGGAAGGTCTGCGGAAGGCAAAAATGTCCTATCACCCCGATCACTTTGTGGAGAAAAACTGGGCGTGTCTGCTGGAGGACGGCTATGATTATTGATAAGCCATCAAATACCGAGCCACTGCGTCAGCTTTGGAAGCAAGCCTTTGGTGACACGGATGCATTTTTAGATAGTTTCTTCACCTTTGGCTTTTCCTCAAATCGTTGCCGTCAAATTACCATTGACGGCAAAGTGGTTGCTGCCCTTTATTGGTTCGACTGCAGCTTTGGGGATAAGAAGATTGCCTATCTCTACGCTGTGGCAACGGACAAAGCCTTCCAAGGGCGGGGTCTTTGCCGAATACTGATGGAGGATACCCACCGTCACTTGCAGTCCCTGGGATATCACGGTGCGTTCTTAGTTCCCGTCAGTGAAGGACTTTTCAGTCTTTATCAAAAGCTGGGCTACCGCACCTGCAGCAGTGTCAATGAATTTACCTGCAAGGCTTCCGGAACTGTTTTGCTGCATCCGGTTACTGCGGAGGATTACAACCTCCTTCGGCGAAAATATCTGCCCGCAGGCAGTGTGGCGCTAGACGGCTCTATGCTGAACTTTTTAAAGGAACAGTACTTTTTTTACGCAGGAGAGAATTTCATCCTGTGCGCCACCGCAGAGGGTAACACATTGATCGTAGCAGAACTGCTGGGTGATACCTCCGTCGCCCCCAGTGTGGTGGCTGTACTGGGTCAAAAGAAGGGCCGTTTCCGCACTCCCGGCAACGAAAAGCCCTTTGCAATGTATTATCCCTTTACCTATAGTCAGGATAAGCCATCCTATTTTTCACTGGCTTTGGATTAACCCAATATAAAACCCGCTTTACGGCGGGAGCAAGCCCCCGCCAGCTATATTGCCCAAACACGAATGGAAGTGGCGAAAGATTTGCTGGAGAACTCGGATCTGAGCATCCCTGAAATTATGGACCGGGTGGGAATTTCCAGTGTTTCCTCCTTTTCCAAAACCTTCAAAAAGCACTACGGCTACTCCCCCCGAACCTATCGGAAGATGTTCCGTAAAACTGCATAATTTTCAGCCGCAAATATTCTGCAAATTTCTTGAATTATCCTCTTGCACACGAGAAAAAATAGATGTATAATGCTTTTATAAATTTTTACTTGGAGGGAACAACTATGTCTTATGATGTTCGTCCCGAATCTATGCAGCGCATTACCACCCCGGAGCTGGCAAAGGCTTTTATTGAAGAGCAGGTTGCCGCAGTCCGCGCCCAGGTGGGTGACAAGAAGGTGCTTCTTGCCCTCAGCGGCGGCGTAGATTCCTCTGTTGTTGCTGCTCTGCTTATTAAAGCGATCGGCAAGCAGCTTGTTTGTGTTCACGTGAACCACGGCCTGATGCGTAAAGGTGAAAGCGAGCAGGTTATCGAGGTGTTCGGCAAGGAGCTGGATGCCAACCTGATCTATGTGGATGCCACTGACCGCTTCCTGGACCTGCTGGCAGGTGTTGCCGATCCGGAAAAGAAGCGTAAGATCATCGGCGCTGAGTTTATTAAGGTGTTCGACGAAGAAGCCGCCAAGCTGGACGGCATCTCCTTCCTGGCTCAGGGTACGATCTACCCCGACATTCTGGAGTCTATCAAGGCTGCTGAGAGCGGCAAGCCCGTCAAGTCCCACCACAATGTGGGTGGCCTGCCCGACGATATGGCTATGGAGCTGGTCGAGCCTGTGAAGCTGCTGTTTAAGGACGAAGTCCGTGTAGTTGGTGAAGCGCTGGGTCTGCCCCACGCAATGGTCTACCGTCAGCCCTTCCCCGGCCCCGGTCTGGGTGTCCGCTGCCTGGGTGCGATCACCCGGGATCGTCTCCACGCCCTGCGTGAAGCCGATGCGATCCTGCGTGAGGAGTTTGACAACTGCGGTCTTGCAAAAAAGGTGTGGCAGTACTTTATTGCCATTCCCGATGTGAAGAGTGTTGGCGTTCGTAACGAAATGCGCTACGAAGGCTGGCCTGCAATCATCCGCGCCGTAAACACCACCGACGCAATGACCGCCACCGTCGAGGAGATCCCCTACCCCGTTCTGCATAAGATCGTAAACCGGATCACCTCCGAAGTGGAAGGCATCAACCGCGTCCTGATGGACCTGACCCCGAAGCCTGTTGGAACGATCGAGTGGGAATGA
>JAZQDL010000093.1:0-2002 GCA_045546835.1 Faecousia sp. | reverse complement strand
GACCAAGGATATCTTTGGTGGCTTTGCTGCAGGCAGCAAGTATCAGCTTGGCATCAATACAGTTGACCCCTGTAATTTTGCGATTACAGACCTTTCCTGCAAAAACGGGCAAGAGGTTCAGGATTTAGGCGGCATTGTGGGTGGCAAGTATGCTGATATCAAAATTTCCGGTGACAAGTTCAAAATTGCCGATTCTTCCATAGGCGTGTCCTATAACGGCAAGCAGGGAACGGTGGATGTGAAGCAGACGGTGAAGGAAACAGTTACTTTCTTTGCCGGTAACGAAACAAACTACGCCGATCGCTGGGAGTTTTCCGGGACGATTGAAAAGGAAAAACTGTCGGATACGGTTTTCCTTTCCTTCGGTGTGAGAGACAGCAGCGGAAAAACACAGTGGTTCTGCATTTACCAGAACACACTGTCCCTGCAGAAGAACTGGGATTGGAACGAAACCAAGCAAAAGGTGGACGGCACCTATGTGAAATTCAACCAGCCGGCCTGCAGCTTCTTCTGGAAGGAGAAGGATATGGGTGCTGAAAAGCTCCATTACAAGCTGATCCTTCACGATGATGTTTTGACGGCTTATTTCGGTAACGACAAATACCCCTTGTCCCAACCGTGGAATTTGCCGCTGACGCAGGATACATACGGCGGCTTTAAGGCCGGAAGCGGTTATCAGATCGGCATTGCTACGGTAGATCCGTTGAATATGCATATTAAGGATATTGTCGTCAACAATGGAGATCAGGCTGCACAGATTCCGGAATTTACAGAAGACGGCAGATTCTATATTGCCAATCAGACTGTTAATGTAACCGACGATCCGGTTGCCGGCACACTGGAAGTTGCCGATGATCCGGATAAGTCTGAAATTATTTTTGCTGCATCTCCCTATGATGTGGATAGTCAAGCCTGGCAGCTTACCGGTACGGTTACCAAAGCTGAGATGAAAAATCTGTTCCTCTCCTTTGGTGTAAAGGATAAGACAGGCAAGGAACAGTGGTTCTGCATTTACCAGAAGGGTCTTGCCCGTCAGCGGTATTACAACTGGGCAGACACCAAATATGACATTGACGGCAAATATGTATTTGCTAATTCTGCTTCTGAGCATTTCTTCTATAAGACACCCAGCTTAGGCGGCGACAAGCTGCATTATGTGATTATTGTGCAGGATGACATTATGAAGGCATATTTTGGAAATGACCTGTATGATATGACCCTCGCTTGGTATTTACCCCTGACAGAAGAACTTTGGGGCGGATTTGCTCCCGGAACGGAGTATCAGCTAGGCATCAACAGCGTGGATCCTTGCTTACATACCCATACGGATGTATCGGTGGTGACCGGTGATGCTGTGAACGATGTATGGTACAAAGCGCAGCTTTATAATGTCTCCGCTTTTGAAAATCTATCTAATGCTATGCAGGAGAAAATGGAGGCCGATGCCAAGGATAATGTGACTACCGTATTCATTGGCGACTCGTTCTTCCATCAGGATGCATTCTTTAAGAATTTCACAAGCATCTACAGAAATAAAGAGGCTGTATGTGTAGGCATCAGCACCACTACTACCTATCACTGGGAGAGCTTTACCCAGAATTGGTTAAAGGACTACACCCCGAAAAACATTGTTGTGAATGTGGGTACCAACAACCTGATTCTGCAGCCTCCTTATAACAGTGTGGAATATGTAACAGACGGCCTGCAATCGCTGCTTTCTATGCTGAAGGATACATTCCCCGGCACACATATCTACTGGTTCTCCATTTCCCCCAGAAATGATCTGAACCGGGAAACTGACAAAGCGCTCATCAATGCCGCTATGAAGCAGTGGTGCGATGAAAACGGTGTTACTTATGTGGAAAGTCCCATCACCGATCCCAACACGGATTGCGTGGACGGACTGCATCCCACAGCGCAGACTTATGAGAAGTATGCCCAGGCGCTGACCGCAGCAGGCTGCGAAATCGTAGCGGTGGATACATCCGGTTATCAGTTCTTT
>JAZQDL010000092.1:0-2734 GCA_045546835.1 Faecousia sp. | reverse complement strand
TAGGTTTAGTGGATGCTGACAGCCACAATTTCCCAAACTTACCGCTTATGAAATTAAGCGGGTGGCACAAAGCACAGGGCGATCAAGTGAAATGGTACAACACCGAGGAGCATTTTGACCGTGTTTATATTTCAAAGGTTTTTACCGAGAGCGAGGATCCCGTGCCCACGGTACTTGCCAACGGCAATGCCGATGAGGTTATAAACGGCGGCTCCGGGTATGACCTTAAAAACAAATTGCCCGATGATGTTGAGCACACTTGCCCCGATTATTCCCTTTATCCACAGTTTAAGTTTGCCCTCGGTTTTCTTACAAGAGGATGCCCCAGGGTAAACCACGCAGCCTCACACGGCGGCTTTTGCATCACGCCCGATAAAGACGGATGCAAGCCACGCAAAACGGCAGACCTGGCAGAGTTTTACACCGGGCAAAAGGAAATATACCTCCTGGATCAAAACCTGCTTGCCTGCAAGGATCGCATTGACCTCATAAGGCAGCTGGCCGCCTCCGGTGCAAAGGTTGATTTTTCCGGAGGGCTTGACATCCGATATATGACCGATGAGGTTATTGAGGAAATGCGGCAGCTACGGGTTAAAGAGTGGCATTTTGCGTGGGATGATCCACGGGAGGACCTGCTGCCGGCTTTTGCCCGTGTAGCACAAAGCGGCTTGGTTGGCCACCGCCCCAGCGTTTATGTGCTTACAAACTTTTGGAGTACATACCGGGAGGATCTGCACCGCATATACGCATTGAGGCTGCTGGGCTTTTATCCTTTTGTGATGATCTACGATAAGCAAAAATTTGTGGATGAGCACGGCAGATTAAAGCCGGATGTGTGGGAACGATACACCCCGGAGCAAATATACCATTTTAAGGTTTGCCAGCATTTACAGCGGTGGACCGTTAAGCGGGAGCTGTTTGCATCCGTGCCAAATTTTGAAAATTACGAGCGTTACCAAAACTTTGTAAATGTTCAATGGCCCAAGATGCTTGCAAAGCACCAAACCAAGGAGGTAAAAGGATGATACCCTTACCAAATAAAAAATACAGCGTTATATACGCAGATCCACCCTGGGCGTACCAGCAAGGCGGCAGAGGTGCTGCCAAGCACCATTACGATACGATGAGCACCGAGGCGTTATGCAATATGCCCGTGCGGGATATTTGCACCGATGATGCCGTGCTCTTTATGTGGGCCACTTTCCCGAATTTGCCGGAGGCATTAAAGGTTATGGAGGCCTGGGGCTTTACCTACAAAACGGCAGCGTTTGTGTGGGTGAAACAAAACAAAAAGGCACTCACCCTGTTTATGGGTGGCGGCTCCTACACCAGGGCAAATGCAGAGGTTTGCCTGCTTGGTGTAAGCAAGAATACCAAGGCAAAAAAGTTTGTGGCATCGCACAGCGTGCGGCAGATCATCATAACGCCGGTACGCCAGCACTCTCAAAAGCCCGCAGAGGCACGGGATCGCATCCGTGAACTTACGGGGGGGATCACTCGTACATAGAGCTTTTTGCCCGAAATACCACACCCGGCTGGGATGTGTGGGGAAACGAGGTAAACAAGTATGAAAACTAAAATATACATTGCCGGCAAGATTACCGGCGATCCGGAATATAAGGCAAAATTTGAGGCGGCAGCCGAGGCTTACAAAAAAAAGGGTTACACCGTGCTTAACCCCTCTTGGATGCCCCAGGGTATGCGACCTGCTGACTATATGCGTATTTGCTTTGCGATGATCGACACAGCGGATGTGGTTGCTTTTATGCCTGGGTACGAAACAAGCCCTGGTGCACAGCTTGAGCTGCAATACTGCTTATACACCGATAAGAGCGTGCGGCTCCCGGAGTGCAAGCACCCGGTGCTTATCCGTGAGGGTAACGGCCCCATAGTTTGTAACCAATGCGGTGCCACCTTTAAGGAGGTAAAGATATGACCGAGCAGGAAAAAACAGCAATGAAAGCCGTGTTATACCTTGCAGAACGCAACCCCAGGCTCCGTATGGGTGGCACTTGGGTTGAGGATGTGCACAATATGGAAACCTGCCAAAAAATACCTTTTATGCAGGCGGTGCGTATTGTTGAAAATATGCTTTATGGCCCCGAAAGTGAAACGGAGGTAAAAGCGTGAAACACTACGGCGATATTATGAAAATCAACGGAGCTGCTGTGGAGCCCGTCAATGTTGTTATTGGCGGCAGCCCTTGCCAGGATCTTTCCGTTGCCGGTAAGCAAGCAGGCTTACAGGGTGAACGGTCCGGGCTCTTTATGGAGCAGCTACGGGTTATAAAAGAAATGAGGAGGGCTGACAATGCCAGAGGTAGAACAGGAAAAGACACCCGCCCAAGGTATATGGTGTGGGAAAATGTGCCCGGAGCTTTCAGCTCCAACAAAGGAGCCGATTTCAGCATCGTGCTCCAAGAAACAGCAAAAGTGGCCTGCGAACAAGCCCCCGCTGTTCCTATCCCTAAAAACGGATGGCCTCCCGCCGGATGCCTCACCGATGTGGGAGGACAATGGAGCATTGCGTGGAGAGTTCTTGATGCACAGTTTTGGGGCGTGCCCCAAAGACGAAAACGCATCGCACTTGTCGCAGATTTTGGAGGCCTCACCGCACCCGAAATACTCTTTGAGCGCCAAGGCGTGCCTGGGTATATTACGCCGTGCGGAAAAGAGGGGCAAGGTGCTCCCGGAAATATTGAAACAAGCACTAATACAGCAAGCATCCAGGGGGG
>JAZQDL010000091.1:0-35773 GCA_045546835.1 Faecousia sp. | reverse complement strand
ACGCGAATTTCAGACATTGTTTTCCCTCCCTCCGATGGCATCCGGCTTGATCCTGGATGCGTTCAGGGCCGTATCGGCTTGTATATTATATGCCAGAGTTTGCGTGTTGTCAAGATAGATTTTGCTCATTTTTGACAATGTTCGATTATTTTACAATGAGATTGACCAATTTATTCTTGACAACGATGGTTTTGATAATGCTACCGCCGTTCTTTTCCAAGAAACGGGCGATCTTTTCGTCTGCAAGAACATTTGAAACAACTGTGTCATTGTCAAGGTCTGCATCCATCACAACCGTGCCACGCATCTTGCCGTTGACCTGCACTGCCATTGTAACCTCTGCATCCTTGCACTTATCCTCGCTGTAGGTAGGCCAGCTTTCATAGGCAATGGTATTCTCGTGACCCATCACCTGCCAGATCTCCTCACCAACGTGAGGGGTAATGCAGGAAAGCATCTTAACAAAGCCCTCTGCATATTCTCTGGGGCAAGTGCCGTTCTTATAAACCTCGTTCATAAAGACCATCATTTGGGCAATGGCTGTATTGAAGCCAAGGACCTCAAAGTCAGAAGTGACCTTCTTGACAGTCTGGTGATACACCTTTGTCAGCTTGCCGTCATCTGTATCGGTGAGATTACCCGGCTCGGTAAAGAAGTTCCAAACGCGGTTAATAAACTTCTTTGCGCCGGCAACAGCAGTGGTACTCCAGGGCTTGGAAACTTCCAGAGGGCCCATAAACATTTCGTACAGACGCAGGGTATCCGCACCGTACTCCCGTACCACATCACTGGGGTTGACAACAAATTCCGGGAAGCGCTTACCCATCTTAATGCCGTTCTCGCCCAGGATCATACCCTGATGGACCAGCTTCTTGAAGGGCTCTTTCACAGGAGACAGACCGTTATCATAGAGGAAACGGTTCCAGATTCTGGAATAAATCAGGTGTCCTACTGCGTGCTCCGGTCCGCCAACATACAGGTCTACGGGCATCCAGTGCTTTAGCAGCTCCGGATCGCAGAAAGCCTTGTCGTTATTGGGGTCGATATAGCGCATATAGTACCAGGATGAACCGGCAGAACCGGGCATTGTGGAGGTTTCCCGGATGCCCTTAACACCGTTCTTGTCGTACTGTTTCCACTGGGTAGCATTCTCAAGGGGTGCTTGGCCGCCCTTACCCTTGTAGTCCTCCAGCTCCGGCAGGACCAGCGGCAGTTCTTCATCGGGTAGGAACACAGTCTTGCCTTCCTCTGTGTATACACAGGGAACAGGCTCGCCCCAATAGCGCTGGCGGGCGAAGATCCACTCACGGAAATGGTAGTTATTCTTTCTTCTGGCAACGCCGGCTTTTTCCAGCTTGTCAGTAATAGCTTCCTTTGCTTCTTCCACAGTCAAACCGGTGAACTCCTCGGAATTCATAAGCCTACAACCCTTGCCCAGATAATCCTGCTTTTCAAAGGCACACTCGCTTACATCTCTGCCCTCAATGACCTGGATCATAGGAATGTTATGGACCTGGGCATACTCAAAGTCACGCTGATCGTGACTGGGAACGGCCATAACCGCGCCAGTGCCGTAATTACCCAGCACGAAGTCACCGATAAACACGGGAACTTCCTTGCCGTTAACCGGGTTAATAGCATATACGCCCTTTAAGGGGCAACCGGTCTTGGTCTTGGTAGCATCGGTACGGTCGATGTCGCTCTTCTTTGCAGCTTCTGCAATATAGGCTTCTACCTCGTCCCGGTTCTCTACCCGGTCCAGCAAGCTTTCGGTGATCTTGCCGTCGGGGGCAAGGACCATAAAGGTAATGCCGTAGATAGTTTCAATACAGGTGGTATAAATGGAGAATTCTCCGCCGCCTACCAGTTTGAAATCCACTTCTACACCGGTGGATTTGCCGATCCAGTTGCGCTGGATCTCCTTGGTGGACTCGGGCCAGTCGATCTCATCCAGACCCTCCAGCAGCTTTTCTGCAAAGGCAGGCTGGTCGATGACCCACTGCATCATATTCTTCTTCACAACCGGATAGCCGCCACGCTCGGACTTGCCGTCAATGACTTCATCGTTGGCAAGCACTGTACCCAGTGCTTCACACCAGTTGACAGGCATTTCGATCCGCTTGGCATAGCCAGCTTCCCACAATTTCTTAAAGATCCACTGGGTCCACTGATAGAAAGAAGGATCGGAAGTAGCGATCACCTTAGACCAGTCATAGTCAAAGCCCAACTCCTTTAGCTGACCAGAAAATGTCTCAATATTCTTCTGGGTAAAGCCATTGGGGTGGTTGCCGGTATCCA
Source organism: Faecousia sp. (assembly GCA_045546835.1). Lineage (GTDB taxonomy): Bacteria > Bacillota > Clostridia > Oscillospirales > Oscillospiraceae > Faecousia. Next base: position 33,475 of record JAZQDL010000091.1, on the reverse strand, counting down.
CAGCATACTGCTCCGCAGGCAGACCGAAGGAGTCGTAACCCATGGGGTGCAGAACATTGTAGCCCTGCATCCGCTTCATACGGGACATAATGTCCGTTGCGGTGTAGCCCTCCGGGTGACCTGCGTGCAGACCCACTCCGGACGGATAGGGGAACATATCCAGCACATAATATTTCGGCTTGGAGAAATCCCACACATCCGTGTGGAAGGTATCATTCTCCTCCCAATATTTATGCCATTTTTTCTCTATGGCACTATGATCATAAATCATTTTCTTTACCTCTCCTTACTCCGGGATAACAATTTGGCTGATATCGATCTGCTCAGCATCTGCCCACAGGCGTTCCAGAGAATAGAACTCTCTGGCTTCTTCTGTAAACACGTGGACTACGATAGAACCAAAGTCCAAAAGCTCCCAGGTGTTTCCCCGGTGACCTTCTCTGCCCAGCATAGGCTCACCCAGCTGCTCCAGGGTATATTCCGCGTGGTCGCACAGGGTTCTTACGTGGGTGTTGGAAGTACCGGTGCAGATCAGGAAATAGTCAGCTAGGCTGCTAATATCATTGATCCGCAGGAGCTTGATATCCTGTCCTTTTTTTGCATCCAGTGCCTTGGTTACTTCCCAAGCAACTTCTTTTGCTGTTAACATAAAACTTCCTTCTTTCTGGAACTTAATTCTTCTGATTTAAAAATGCCAGTGCCTGTGCAGATTCCGGGGAGATCTCTCTGCCCTCTTCCTGCAAAATTGCCAAAGTCATTTCAAGACCCATTTTCAATGCGCCGTCCAGATCCGTAACCGCTAAGTGGCGCAGCGCTTCTACGCCCTCAAAATTCCGGTTTGGCTCCATATAGTCTGCCACATAAATGATCTTTTCAAGCGTTGTCATATTCGGTTTTCCGGTGGTATGGGATGCAATTGCATCCACTACCGCCTGGTTTTCTCCAAATATCCGCTGGGCAACCAGCGAACCGGTCAATGCGTGGAGGGTTTTGGGATTGCGACTGGAAAATTCACTGAGCGCCACGCCGTATATCCGGCATAATTCCAGTTGCAAAGGGCTGCTCAGTGCCTTTGTGATATCGTGGAGCAAGCCTGCCCGGAGGGCTTCCGTCTCGTTTGCGCCCCAGCGCTTTGCGAGCATAACAGCCGTATCCCGGCAGCCCAGAACATGGGCGACCCGGCTGGGTTTGAGCAAACTGATCACTGCCTGCTCCAACTGTTCGTTGGAGAGGTTTTGGTAATCAAATTTCTCCTCTGCGGGTATGCAGCCAAACGCCTGCATACGGTGCTTTTCTTCACCGGTAAGGTTCATACATAGCTGCTCCATTTGTGCTCCCCTTTTCCCTTATTTATTGTTTGTTGGATTCTCTGAGCTGGCGCTCCCGGTCCCGTTCAATGGCCTTGTCGATTGCCTGCTGACGGAAATATTCGTTGCGCTGCTCGCGAACCTTTCTGGCTGCCTCACGGCGTGCCTGGGCGCCCTTGCGGACCGGATTTTTCTTTCCGGAGGGAGTTTCTTTCCGCTTGGCTCTGCCTGTCTGATTTCGCTCCTGCTGCAGCTTTTCGCTGAAGCGGTAGATCACAAATTTAGTACCGATCACTGCAACGCCCTCTGCGCCGGTGGCCTGGCAGATTTCGTCACTGACCTCCCGGGGGGTCATCATTGCGCCTTCCAAGACCTTGCCCTTTACCAATTCTCTGGCGTCCAGCTGGGTTTCCGCTTCTGCGATCACCGCATCGGTCACGCCGCCCTTGCCTACCATCAGGGTAGTATCCAGGGTGTTTGCCTGTGCGCGCAGCTGGGCGCGTTCCTTACTTGTCAGCATAGCCTGCCTCCTTCATTTTCTCGTAAAACAGCTTCAGGGCATTGGCACGGTGGGAAACCTGATTCTTTTCCTCACTGCTGAGCTCTGCTGTTGTCTTTCCCAGGGGCGGATAGTAGAAGATGGGGTCATAGCCAAAGCCGTTCTCCCCTCTCGGCTCACGGGTCAGCTCGCCGTGGATCTCGCCCCGGGCCTGTATGGTCTGGCCTTCCGGGGTGACCATTGTAATAACACAAACGAACTGTGCCTGGCGCTCACCGTCGGGAACATTTTCTGTGTTCTTCAGCAGCAGCTCCAGCCGTCCCCAGTCATCCAGAGACTCGTCAAAGCCATAGCGGGCAGAGTAAATACCCGGCTCACCGTTTAATGCGTCAACCGCAATGCCGGAATCGTCAGCAAGTGCAGGCAGTCCGGTAGCTTTCATTACTGCCTCAGCCTTCAGAAAAGAATTTTCCTCGAAGGTCGTGCCGGTCTCCTCCACATCGATGTCTACACCCACTTCACTTTGCAGGATCAGCTCAATGCCGAATTTCTCGGTGATCTTGCTGATCTCCACCAGCTTGTGCTTATTTTTACTTGCCAGTACTACTTTCATTACAAAAGTGCCTCCACAAATTCACTTGCCACAAAGGGCATCAGATCGTCTGCCTTTTCACCAACACCCACATACTTCACAGGGATCTGCAGGGTATCTGCCACTGCGATCACGATGCCGCCTTTTGCTGTTCCGTCCAGCTTTGTCAGGGCGATGGCAGTGACGCCGGCGATCTTCGAAAATTCCTTTGCCTGAATAAGGCCATTCTGACCGGTGGTGCCGTCCAATACCAGCAGTACTTCCTTCGCTGCGTTCGGCAGCTCCCGTTCCACGATCCGGTTGATTTTGCCCAACTCGTTCATCAGGTTCTGCTTATTGTGCAGACGACCTGCGGTGTCGATCAGGATCACATCTGCACCCTTTGCTTTAGCGGACTGAATACCGTCAAACACAACGGATGCAGGGTCCGCGCCCTCGTTCTGGCGGACGATGGATGCACCGGAGCGCTCTGCCCAGATCTCCAGCTGGTCCGCAGCGGCGGCGCGGAAGGTATCTCCAGCTACCAGCAAAACATTTTTACCCTCGTTTACCAGCTGGGTTGCGATCTTACCGATAGTGGTAGTCTTGCCAACGCCGTTGACACCTACTACCAGAACCACTGCAGGACTGGTAGCCAGGTTCAAGGCTGTATCTCCCACCTGCAGCATTTCTACAAGAATTTCCTTCAGAGCAGTCTTTGCTTCTTCTGTCGTTTTCAGGTGCTCCTGACGCACCTTTTTGCGCAGGCTGTCTGTTGCCTTGACAGCTGTATCCATACCCAGATCTGCCAGGATCAGGCATTCTTCCAGCTCATCGTAGAAATCGTCATCGATCTCTGAAAAACCGGTGAACACGCTGCCCAGAGTATTGGCAAGGGTATCTCTGGTCTTGGACAGACCGGCTTTAATTTTATCAAAAAAGCCCATAATTCTTACTCCATAATACCAAGCTGCTCTTCCATCTGACTTAAATCGAGACGCAGCAGCTTACTGATACCCTGTTCCTGCATCGTTACACCGTATAGCACATCGGATGCTTCCATTGTGCCACGGCGGTGGGTAATGACGATAAACTGGGTCTTTTTACTCAGGTTATGCAGATAGGATGCAAACCGCTCAACATTCCGGTCATCCAGTGCTGCATCGATCTCGTCGAGCATACAAAACGGTGTGGGGCGCACCTTCAGAATTGCAAAGTACAGTGCGATCGCCACAAATGCCTTTTCACCGCCGGAGAGCAGTGTAATGGTCTTAACCTGCTTTCCGGGAGGCTGCACGCGGATCTCAATGCCACAGGTAAGGGGCTGCTCCGGATCTTCCAGAATCAGCTGGCCCTTACCGCCGCCGAACATTTCTTCAAAAGTCTGACCGAAGAACTCGTTAATCTTGGCAAACTCTGTTACAAAGATCGTTGTCATTTCCTGGGTAATATCCCGGATAATTGCTTCCAGCTCCTTTTTGGATACCAGCACATCATCCCGTTGACCGGTCAGGTAAGTATAGCGCTCGTTCACACGGGCGTATTCTTCGATGGCGCCAATATTAGGCGTTCCCAATGCACCGATCTTCCGCTTCAGCTCTGCGATGCGACGGTTACCGGCTGCCACAGATTCGATCTCGCCCCGCTTTTCCACAGCGGTACTGGGCGTCAGCTCATAGGTATCCCACAGCTTATCGATGGTATTGCGCTCTTCAATGGCTGTGGTTTCCTTTTTATTTTCCAGCAGTGCGCAGGCGCGCTCCATATTCAGAATGTCCTTATTCTTCTCCTGTGCCTGACGCTCAGCCTGGGTTTTCGCTGCTTCGGTTTCCGCACGGCGGGAGAGTGCAGCATCCCGGGTCTTACGCATTGCATCTGTATCGGACGCATTTTCCTGCTGGCGCTGCAGAAGCCCTTCGATCTGCTTTTCTAACGTCAGTGTATCCTGACGGATGGAGTCGATCAATGCCAGCTTCTTTTCCCTGTCGCCTTCCATTGCAGAGCGCAGCTGCTGCAGATCGAAAATATGATTGCGGGCAGTGGCTGCTTCCGCTTCCAGGGCTGCTTCGTCAGTTTTTAGCTCGGTCATCTGCTGGGTGATCTTTGCAGTTGCCTCTTCCGCCTCAGTCTGGCTGCCTTCCAATGCCGCCAATGTGCCGCGGACACGGGAAAGCTCACCGGTATATACTTCAATTTTTGCCTGTTGGGCAGCATAGCGCTCCCGGTCCGTCTTTTCCCGATTGCGAAGGGCATCCAGTTCCCGACGGGCAGACTCCACTGCATCGCAAATGGCCTGCAGCAAGATCTCGTGCTGTTTTTCCTGACCGCTGAGGCGTAGCACCTGATCCTGTGCCTGACGCAGCTGATCGGAGGCGGCCTTCATCTGGAATTCCACCTGATCCACAGACCGCTGGGCTTCCTGCAGCTCGATCTCCACAGTCTTTAATTCTTCGGTCAGTTCCTTTTCCTGTGCAGTCAGCTTTTCCAGCTCGTTGGCACGGCTCAAAATGCCCGCTTCCTTGTTCACACTGCCGCCGGTCATAGAACCGCCGGGGTTTACCACCTGACCGTCCAGGGTGACGATCTTAAAGCGGTTATTATACTTTCTTGCCATTGCAATGGCATTGTCGATATTTTCAACGATCACAGTGCGACCCAACAGGTTTTCAACGATGCCCCGGTAGGTCTTTTCGCAATTGATCAGCTCTGAAGCAACACCCAAAAAGCCACGGCAATCGTCCAGGCCGCTTTCCTTCAGGGGCTTACCCTGAATTACGGAAATAGGAAGGAAGGTTGCGCGTCCGCCGCCCGTGCGTTTGAGGAAGGCAATGCCTGCCTTGCCGTCAGCTTCGCTGTCCACAACAATCTGCTGCATTGCGCCGCCCAAAGCGATCTCAATGGCGACCGTGTATTCATCATCCGTGCGGATCAGCCGGGAGACCGGTCCGTGAACATTGCGCAGCGCGCCCCGCTGTGCCTCCTGCATCACCATACGCACAGACTTCTGGTAGCTTTCAAAGTCCCGTTCCATTGCCCGGAACACCCGCAGCTTTGCCTGAACGCTGTCCAGCTTATTTGTCAGCTCCCGCTGCTGCCCGGAAAGCTCGTCCCGTTTTTTGGCACGGTTTGTCTGGCGGAGGGTATAGCCGGAAATGGTATTGCTTGCGGCTGTTACCTCTTCCTGTGCTTTCTTTAGTTCTCTGCGGCAGTCATCCAGCTGCTTTTGGGCGGCACGGCAGCGCTCGTCACCGGAGTGCAGGTCTGCTTCCAATTGTTCTGCCCGCTGGCCGTTTTCCTGCAGGCTACTTTCCAGACCGCGGATATCCGCCTCACGGCCGGCAATGTCTGCGGTCAGCTCACTTTCCTTTGTGCGCAGCTCCAAAAACTGCCGGGTCATACCCTGGGCAGAGCTTGCCATTTCAGCCAGGTGCTGTTGCAGTTCGGCAAGTGCCTTCCGCTTTTCTTCCAGCTCTGAGCCGATTTGGGCAATACGGCTGTCTGCCTGCTCCATTTGGGCAGAAATTCCGCCGCTGCGGTCATCTGCGCCCTGGAGCTCATTTTCAATTCTTTGGATATTGCCGTTATTGTTTTCCACATTGCCATGAAGAACAGCGATCTGTCCCTCCAGCTGCTGGTAGATTCCCTCTAGCATACTGACCTTCACGCGGACATTTTCCAGCTCCTCGTCCTGACTGCGCAGATCTGCGCTTAAGGTTTCAGAACGCTCATAGAGGTTATCCAGGTCCTCATGTGCCTGCTGGAGCACAAAGGATGCAGAGGCAAAGTCCTCCTCCGCCTTCTTTGCATCGGCGGACAGCTTTTCCAGCCGATCCAGCCAGACGGCAACCTCCACACCCTGCAGCTCATCCTTCAGTTCCAGATACTTCTTTGCCTTCTCCGACTGAATCTTCAAAGGCTCCAACTGCAGCTCCAGTTCGGAGACCTTGTCCCCAATACGCATCAAATTATCTTCCGTGTGCTGGAGCTTCCGTTCTGTTTCTTCCTTGCGATGGCGGTATTTGGAAATACCGGCAGCTTCCTCGAATATCTCACGGCGGTCCGCACTCTTCAGGGACAGAATTTCATCAATTCTGCCCTGTCCGATGTTGGAATAACCCTCTCTGCCAAGGCCCGTATCCATAAACATTTCGTGAATATCTCTCAGGCGGGCAGACTGGCGGTTGATATAGTACTCACTATCACCGCTGCGGTAGTAGCGGCGGGTAACCATCACTTCGTCTGCATCGTAGCTAAGAGCACGGTCGGTATTGTCAAGGGTCAGTGTAGCTTCCGCAAAACCAACTGCTGCACGCTTCTGGGTTCCGCCAAAGATCACATCCTCCATTTTTGCGCCACGGAGGGTCTTGGTGCTTTGCTCACCCATAACCCACAAAATCGCGTCGGAAATATTCGATTTGCCGGAGCCGTTCGGACCGACAATGGCGGTAATATCATCGCCAAAGCGGATCAGTGTTTTGTCCGGGAAGGACTTAAAGCCTTGAACTTCCAAAGATTTTAGATACACAGTGGTAACCTCTTCTGTTTATAGTTAAAATAAATCAATTTATTATACTGAAAAAGTTAAAAAAAAGCAAGGCTTTCTAAATAAATAATCTATCAAGCAGTGCCGTATATTATCCTTCGTTCGTCAAATTTCAGTTTGACAAACAGTTTACCTAAAACGCACGTCATTGCGAACCAGTGCGCACACTGGTGTGGCAATCCGTTCTCCTAATAGAAAAATCTTAGATGTCGCAACATTTTTTTGGGGATGCGGTTTGCCACGTCGCATTCACCTTGCCCGTTTACGGTGCCCGGCAGAAACTTCGCCTGACAAAGCAGGCTTGTTTCTTGCCGACCGTGGCACACGCTGCGCCATCGCTTTTTCCGCCACCGGCGGCGCTCAGGCTCGCGGCCCGCAAAGACGTGGAGGTACGATGGCTGGTTGCAATGTTTACAACTGACCGATAAACAGAAATTTGATAGTGACAATGATTTAGGGCGTGTTGCAAAATGCAAGCCTCCCATTGGGGTTATTCGGAAAAATTATGACAGATAGCAGAACGCGAACATCCACGCAATTTCCAGATTTTCGCCGCCTGTAAACAGCATCTGACTATTGGCATTGTCGGCATCCCACCAACCCAAGTGCTGACCGCCCATCTGGATCATATAGATCAGATCCTCAGTTACAGGATAGACGCCGTAGGTCACGTCTGCACAAGCACCGTAAGACAGCATACAGTCGGTATAGTCCTCACGGATTTCATTGCCCTCACCATCTGTATACTCACAACGAAGTGCCGTGCCGGTGTTGCCAACACCGCCGACCATATCATACAAGGTGAGGTAGGGCGCGGCTGTGCCGTCTGCCTTATAGGTAAGCTGCACATACATTACAGGACCGCTGGCACTTCCTAAGTGATAATATCCGTCTGTGGTATTGTATACCAGGTTGTAGGTGCCGGTGGGCTTTGTAATGTCCAGATAGGTGAAGTTCAAGCCGGCAGGTAGCGACTGGGCTACAGGCGCAGTCTTTGCAGTGTAGGGTGTATAAGGAACATCTTCCTTTGCATCTCCCTCACGGATCACGCTGAGGATACAGCCGGTCGTACCCTGAATGCCCACAATATGGGTCTGTCCCAGTGCATTGGTGTTGACCGCGACCGTAAATGTGGTCTTTTCAAAGTCCTTCAGCTGGTCTGTGGTGTCCATCGGATAGTTGGGAGATCCCCAATAGCTGAGAACTGCCTCAGGATCGGAAACTGTGATCCGGTACACACCCTGCTCGGTGGGTGTAAAGCTGAAGTAGGAGTTCACATCCTTCTGCGCCGTTACATAAGTACCACCCAGAGAGACAGGTGTAATCTGGGACAGCAGCCAGTTTTCTTCCGGTGCTGCTTTGGACGCAGTCGCCACCTTAACCGTCACATCCGGTTTTTCCGGTGTGGCCACCGCATCAGACTGCTGGTAATAATACTGGTTTTCACCCAGCGATGCAAGCTGGATCTCGTAAGTTCCGGTTTCCAGTTCCATTGTGGTAACGCCGCCGGAGCTGCCTACGATATTATAGGCTGCAGGCTCACCGTTTTGCATAAACAGAACCAGATAGTCACCAACTACATTTCCTAAGTAATCTGTAACCATAACATTATAGCGGGTCATACCCTCCGGAACAGGCTCCTCTGTCCGGTTTGCTACAATGGTAACAGTAGGATTGGCGGATGTAACAACCGCCTGTGTCTTATCGTACTCGTAGCTCTCATCCACCAGCACGACAGAGTATCTGCCTGTGGGCAGCGCTGTTTGAACTACGCCGTTACTATCGGTGGCATAAATATCGCCAACAGGCTCACCGTTCTGCACAAACTGCAGCTGGACACCGGGCAGCGGGTTATTTTCAGTATCCACTACCGTAACGGAGTATGTAGTGCCGGAATTATAGGTAACCGTTCCGGCAACCTTAACAGAGATCGAGCTGCTCAGGGGCTCTGTTGCCACCACCTGGAACAAAATCCTTGCATCTCCAAGGAACTCAAGGGTGACCTTTTTATTGACACCGCTTTCAGACAGCTTTGCCGTCTGGGTACCGTTGGTTACGATCACATCATAGCCGGAGGTGGCTGTGGTGGTGACGGTAACATTCATCGTTCCGTTTGTTGTTCCCGCAGGGGTTGCCCAATAATAACAATAGCTGTCAACATCTGCTGAAAGGGTTGCGGTAGAACCGCGTCTGAGATTGATCAGGACCGGATTGTATTTTGATCCTTCAGGGAAGGCGAAATTGACCTGCAGGTTCTGCAGGCTGCTGCCTGTGTTGACCACTGCCAGAGAAATAGGCTCTTCGCCTTCTTCCAAGTCCACAATGATCATACTCTTTAGTTCTTCGCCATCTTCTCCTGCTGCTACTTCTTGCGGCTCATATTTCGTTCCGTTTACAAGGATATAGCCGTTGGTCATTTCCAACTCAAGTGTTGTGCCATCCACATCGTAAACAGAATAATACCTGGTGGTGTTTCCTTCCAGCGCATCCACTTTGATGGATGCCTGATCCCGGATCACAATGGGGTTGGTTTCGTGACCGAGTGCATAGCTCAGATTTGCTGTTGCTTCCGGAGTATCTGCTGTGACCTCATATGTATTCTCCGCCAAGGCATACTCGCTGGGGATACCAAGAACAATGGCAGTGTAGTCACCTGCAGGCAGATTGAATACTGCACTTCCCTGTTCGCCGGTATATGCCACCTTGCCGTTGAGCACAACGATCACATTGGCTACCGGGTCACCGGTGGGTGTCAGAACTTTAACGGTATAGTCCTTATACTCGATCTTGTTCAGGACAACTGTAACAGAAGGTGCATCCTTCGTCAGAGTGTATCCGGTTTCTTCCAGTGTATAGCCGTCGGGAATACGGATCTTTGCCTCCAGTGTGCCGGGATAATGGCTCAGGACCGCCTTGCCGGTATCGTCCGTAAGGATGTACTGATCCACTTGTTCCGTTACAGCTTCCTGTGTTTCGGTAGCTTCCTGTGCAGTTACAGTGCCTGTCAAATGGATAGATGCGCCGGAAACGGCAGCGCCGTTCTGGTCCTTCAGGATCACTGTATAGTTGATCTTCTCATTGAAAGGACGGGCATCTTCCACCACCACGCCGTTATCGAAGCTTGCCAGCATCTGGAACGTTCCGGCGGGATAAGAATTGGTTTCATCAGGAAGTGTGCCAATGCTGAACTGGACCTGCTGGCCCTTCTTCACGGTCACAGAAACAAATTTCTTGCCATCTTCCGAAGTCTCTCCGTCCTCCTCCAGATTGCGCATTGCATAGGTGCTCAGATTGTATAAGTAATAGGAATACTTCACGCCGGGAGTAGCATTCAGGCACTCCATCTTCAGAAGTCCGTCTTCCGTTGCAGTATACAGATAATAGATACCAACCTCATTACCTGCACTTACATTGGCAGTGAATTCACCCAGGCTTAAGGGATAGGGATTGTTGATCGTACCAGCCTTAGGGACAAGATAGACCTTAAATGTCTGTTCCTTATCGGATTTATTTCCGATACCCACATTGACAGGCGTATTCATATCCGGGCATTTGAGCAGAATACTGATCACGCCGCCCGTGGGTTCATAGGTCTTGTTATTATAAATCACATAGGCATCCTTGCTGTAAATGGTCAGGTACATATCGGTGACCTTATACAGCTCCGTATAGTATACCTTTCCCGGGCCAACCTTTACATCAAAGCTTGAAACACCGCCAAGCTCAGCAGGATTTTCCTCTGATCCCTCTTCCTGCGCAGACTCAATATCGCTGATACTCTTTATGATATCCTGCTCATATTCCTCTGCACAGAAGTAATTGAACACATCCTTGAAGGTCTGTGCGTTATCAATGCTTCCGGTATGGATCAGCATAATGTTGCCATAACGGTCGATGCAAACAGTGGTAGGAAATGCGGTGAGCTTCATCAGATCGATCCAGCCCTGATCCACCGCAGCCATGGGGAAGGTATAACCGTTTTCCTTCTGGAATGCAGCAATGTCTTCCACCTTGTCGATAGGGTTCATAGCCAGAACCTCAAGTTGGTCACTGTATTCTGCATATGCCTCCTGCAGGAAGGGGAACTCCTTCAGGCAGGGCTGGCAGTTTATGTACCAGAAATTCAGAATAACAGCTTTCTTCCCCTGCAGCAATTCAGAAAGGGTATAAACATTTCCGTCTGCTGCAGTAACAGAGAAGTCCATCACCAGGTCACCTAACTGGTAGGTCATCGTTTTCAGGTCTTCTTCTGTCATTTGACCTACAGAAAGAACGATTTCCGTTTCCGTGCCGGTCAGAGGATAATAATCCTCAACACCGTAGCCGGTGGGCACATTCTCCAGGACAGCCACATAGCTGTCACTGGGTACATCGGTAAAGGTCATTTTGCCGTCTGCGTCAGTCTTGTTAAACCAAGCAAGCTCCGTTCTTTCACTGTTGGTATAAACATAGACCGCAACGCCCTCAAGAGGATCTCCCTTGCTGGTTTTCACAATAACGGTATGCGCCACCGGTTCGCCCGCAGGCTGGGGTTCGGTGGGTTCCGGTCCTCCCTGATTAAACACAAAGAGCACCAGTGCCAGGCTCAGGATCGCCACCAGTGCCACAAGGCCGGCAATGATCCATTTCTTTTTATTCTTCATCAAGCGCTTCACGCTCCTTACTTGAGATAGGGTAAGGTTTTTTTATTCTTCGATATAACAGCAAGCAAACAACCAGCCCAGTTCCGGATTACAACCGTCAAAGATGTAATTAGGGTCATTGCTGGTCCACCAGCCGGTGCAGGCATTGGTGATGATATAAACCAGATCCTCGTTCAGGGGATATACCTTATAATCCTCATCCATATTATCAAAATACTTCATCAGGATCTCTGTGTAGTCCTCTTTCTTTACGAACTCGCCGTTTTCATCATAGAAATAGTGTCTGATGGGTGCGCCGCCAGCAGCTCCATCGCCCTTGATCACTACCTCCAGGGATACATTGGGTGCATCCTTACCCAGGTTTATATAGATGATGGGACCATCTGCACTATTTAAGTGATAATAGCCGTCTGCTTCATTAAATACAACCTTGTAGTCGTCTGCCTTGCCTCTGATGTCCACATAGGTCAGTGACTGGCCGTCCTTAATGTCCAGAGTGAAGGGCTTAATCTCATTCTTGCACACATATTCTGTCCAGGGCTCATCGGACACTGTCCAGGCAGGATCTCCGGTACGCGCAATGTTCAGAATGCACTTGTCAGCAGTCTCAGAGTCAATACCAATTACCAAAGTGGTGGTGCCGGTACCGTCAGTACCAATCATATCTGCGCTGACAGACAAGGTGAATGTATTATCCTTCAGATCCTCAGCAGCGTTTACTTCCTGAACAAAGTGGGGTGCACCGTAATAGCCGATCTGCACGCCCTCCCCTTCCGCGGAGAACTGATAAGTGCCCGCCTCAGTGGGAGAGAACAGGAAAAAGCTTCTGTCACCTGCAGTCAGGTTCACATAGGTGCTGCCGACGGATACCCGGTAAGCTTCATAATTCTTACCCTGAGCATTCAGACTCTGAGTTTCCGGGTCTGCTGCATAGTAAAGGACGATCTGGAGCTCTGTCTTCTCAGCAGACAGGGTCAGACCCTCTTTTTCATAATAATACTTTTCTTCGTTGTCTGTGAACATCAGCTCCACAGTATACTCGCCCTTTGCAAGGGTCTTTTCTGCAACGCCGTTTTCATCCACCTTCTGCATAGCAGCCTGCTCGGTGCCTTTGAGAAAACGGACGATCACGCCGGAAGTGTAGGGGTTGCCGGAGCCGTCAACGACCTTGACCTTATAGGCTGCATCTGCAGAGGAATTTGCATCGCCCTGTGCATTGTTTCCGCAAGCTGCAAAAAGCATTACAGACAGGAGCATGCAGGCTGCCAAAAGAAGTGCTTTCATTCTCTTCATTGTTTTCACCTCAAAGTGGTTTTTGGGTCGCGAGGGCGATTAGCCCTCGGGTCCCAGATAATCGTAATAGTAGCAAAGCTTCAGCCAGGACTGCTCAACATTTTCAAAGGTGAACTTATCCATCAGCTTGGACAGCAGCTCAGCCAGCTCCTTGGTTACCACCACGCAGCCTCTGCGCTCTTCACTGCCGGAGGTGATAATGTCATCTAAGTATGCAGAGATTTCATCGGTCAGGTCCTCGCCCTTACCGTGGTATCTGCCCTTGAACACATCCTTGATCTTATACAGCTCTGCGTTGGCTTCGTACTCCTCGCCCCACATTTCCTTCAGATAAGCGTCGGTCTTTTCCACATCGTTGTCATTTTGCTGCATATAGCCCAGGATAAGCATATCGTTCTCATCCTTGCTAAAGTCAAATGCGCCCTTGTCGATCAGACCCTTAACGCCGTTGTTGGTGTTAATGGGCTCGCTGAAAATGGGGGTCAGACCGTTAAAGTCTACATAGATCTTGCTGCCGTAGATCTGCTTGCCGTTTGCATCCAGGCCCTTGTCCTCGTAATAGATACCGTCGCTGCCAAGGACTGCCTTCACACCGCCTGCAACCACATCGTACATTGCTTCGCCTGTTGCATCGGTATCATAGGTGAAGTAGCCGGGAGAGCACAGGCGGAACAGCTCATAGGTAGCACCGATGTACTCAATGTCATAGGTAATCGTGCCAACACCGTAGTAATCCCAGAACGCAATGTCGATGAAGTAGGGCTTTCCGGCCTCCATATAGTAGACCATAGAAACTTCGCCATCTTCTTCGAACATTCTCTCGTCAAACTCATAGGTATACAGTACCTCACGGTTTTCGTTGAAAATCCAGCCTTCTACGCCGTCGGTAGAGTCATTGTGGGAGGTAATGCGGTAAACACCGGACTTATTCGGTACGAACTTAGCAAGGTGACCTCTGGGCATAAGGATGCCGCTGTAAGTAAAGCTGTTGGTTGCAATGCCCTTGCCCAGCTTTGCTTCGAAAGCAGAGAAGGTTGCCAGACCCTTGATGGGGTCTTCCAGCTGCTTATCCGTGCCGTAAGCCTTATAGTAGCGACAGAACTTCAGCCACTCTTTATCGTCCTCAGCATCAAAGCCGGCAATATCGTCCACCTTCTTGAGGATCTCTGCCAGTTCCTTGTTGACGGTGCAAACACCGTTGGGCTTTGCATTGGAGGCAAAGTTGAAGTACTGCTCCAGCTCGCCGTAAAGCTCCTTTGCTGCGCCTTCGTAGGCAAGTGTCCAGAGCGCATCTTCCTCACTGAACTCGGTGTAGCCCATCATATCCACCAGCAGCAGCGGGCCGTTTACAGAGTCAACGTGATAATAGCCGTCTGTTTCATTATAGAAAATGTCTGCATAGGTGTACTCGAAGCCGTCCTCGGTGGTTGCAGCATCAAAGGGAATGTAGGTAGCCACGTCGATTTCGGACTGATCCACCACACGCATATTTTTAATGTATACAGTGTCCTCGCCCTCATTGCCATCGGCGTCCTTCAAATAGCACAGCGCGACCTCATAGGTGCCGTCTTCCTGTGCAACCCAGGGATAGCAGGACTTCCAGGTGGGTACTTCATCCCAACCGGTAATAGAGAAGATGTCTTCACCTTCAACGATCACATACATAATATCTGCGCCCGACTCGGTGGAGCAGAGGTAGTCGAAACCAACTGCCTGACCTTTTTTCAGGGTCACATCTGCATAAAGCATTGCAAAGGAGTCCTCAATGCCTGCATTGGGAGTCTTCAGGCACTTTTCACCGTCTTTTTCTGCAATTACAAAAGGCCATGCCATCTCTGCGGAGTCGCCCTCCTCAGGACGGTAGGTCACCTGAATGTCGCCGCTATTGAGCACAGCAGCAATTTCCTCAGAGGATGCCATCTTTACATTGGGCTTGACGGTGGTGATCACATCGGCAACACCGTTGGCGCAAAGCTTCTGCTCGTAATCATCACCGGTAAAATGCTCGAAAATGCTGGTGAAGGGGCGCAGGCTGGTCAAGGCACCAATTTCAATCAGGCTGATCACGCCGTAACGGTCAATGATCACTGTGGAGGGGAAGCTGCTGAAACCGAAAATTCCGGGCCAGTTGGGGCTGCAGGCAGCCATATCAAAGGTCAGGCCCATACTTGCCTGATATGCACCCACATCTGCATTGGAGTCAATATAGCTCAGGGCAATTACAGCTGCATCGTCCTTATAGGTCTGGTATGCCTGCTCCATATAGGGGAACTCCGTGGCACAAGGACCGCAGGCTGCAAACCAGAAGTTGAGCATAACCATATCTTTTTCAGCCAGAATCTCAGAAAGCTTCTTGGTAGTGCCGTCGGGCATCGTGTAGCTGAAATCATACATCACATCGCCCAGCTTCAGGCTGCTTGCATTGCCAAGCTGCTCATCCGTGATCACGGAGGAGGTCAGGGTGATGTCGGCAGTATTGCCGCTGAAGGCATAGGATGCCTCTACCTTGTAGCCCTTGGGTGCACCGGAAACAGTAACAGCATAATAGCTGCTCTTGTTCATATTAAAGCTGACAGAGCCGTTTGCATCGGTCTTACCTGCCTGCTCCAGATCGGTAAGGCTGTCGTCGGCATAGATATAGATATCCAGGCCCTCCATTGCCATACCGCCGGCAGTCTTAACATTAACAGTATAAGTGTTGCCGTCTGCGTCTGCAGTACCGTCGGTGCTGTCCGTATTGCCACCGTTTTTGCAGGCTCCCATAGAGAGAACCATTGCGATGATCAGAAGTACAGACAGTAGTTTTTTCAAGTTCTTCATATTATTCTCCTCATAATAAATTTCGAGATTTGCATAAAGTTAGCCATAGTAACCTCATTATCCAGTGTATTTTACCATAGACTGCCTTCTCAGTCAATAAAAAAGGCTACTTCGCCCTATGTTCTCATTTGTCCGCAAGTCGTGAACATTGCTCATTTGTTTGATCTCCTGCAGCACCACATTTATGTCAAAATGACTAATTATTGCACACAGCTTTTCATAGACAAGCACACATTGGAAATATATACATTATAATATATATACATAAATGCGCTCCGGACAGATATACTATTGTATAGAAAACTGTTTCAGGAGGGTTTTATGAAAAAGGCATCGGTGCTGCTGCTCCTTTTGATTTATCTTGGCATTTACGGCGGTCGGCTTGCGCTGTGGGACGATTCAGAGTCTGCACCTGTGAAGATTTTCCCCTATGGGGCAGAGCTGTATCCGGATGCAGATCAGCAGGCACTTCGTCACGGCATTCCGATCACTTCCCTTCCTGAGGCTTGCCGTCTGCTTGAAGATTATTTTTCTTGATGCAGCGCCTAATTTCTCTTGATTTTCTCTGCTACACCCGTTACAATATTCATAGAAAATCAAAAGGAGGCTTATGCTATGTCTGATGAATACGGTTCTGATTTTATGACGATCATTGACGAAGACGGCACTGAATATGAACTGGAGATACTGACCACCTTGGAATACAATGGGGAAACCTATATGGCAGTCATTCCTGCCACCGGTGAGGAAGTTCTGGAGCTGGAAGTCAGTATTCTGAAATCTGTGGAAGATGAAGACGGCGAGCCCATCCTTTGTGCCATTGAGGATGCGCAGGAATTGGAAGATGTTTACGCTCTGATTATGGAGCAGATCTACGAAGAGGACGAACAAGAGGACGAATAAGACATACCGCCTGCTTGGCTCGTAGCGTGTCCTTTTGGACCCACATCTTTTATTTGGGATGTTAGACTTCCCTGCGGGATTGCAGACCTCCCGCCTATGCTTTGACATCAGGTGGACGTTGGGAGCAGCTAACGCAGGGAGCGGCAACCCACCTGCCGATTCGTGCAGGTCATAATCGGATGCGATACGGCTAAAGCGGGTTTGGGGGCATTGCTTTTGCAATGCCCCCATCTTTTTCTGCAAATATGTAAAAAAAACTTGAAACCGGGAAGTAAATCAGTTATAATGATTGGGTCTATATTCTGAATGGAGTTTTTATAGCTCTATTCATTTTACGAGAGGAACTGATTTTATGAGCGCATCCAGCAAGAAAAAACTCCGTAAGGAGCAAAATGTAGCAGCGCTGACCGAGAAGCAGCGCGCCCAGCAAAAAGAAGCGAAAAAGCTTAAGGCATACTCCGTTGCCTTCCTGATCGTGATGCTGGCAGTGATCGTCACCGCTGTATCCGTCATCGGCATCACCGCCTATAAAAACGCCGGCATCAAGGAAAAGATGACCGTTGCCGCAGTGGTTGACAACCGTGAAGTCAATACCGTGGAGATGAACTATTACTTCAAGGACGCCATCTCCTCCACCTACAACGAGTGGTACAGCTCCTACGGCGAGTATACCGATCAGCTGGTTTCCTGGTCACTGAACCTGGACACCACCAAGCCCATCGACGAGCAGACCCGTGATGATGGAAGCACCTGGGCCGATTACTTTATGGATATGGCTCTGGAAAACATCAAGTCCAACGAAGCGATTTGTGCCCTTGCTGCATCTGAAGGCTACACCCTTTCCGAGGAAGACCAGGCCGCAATGGACGAAAATATCGAGTATATGGAAATGTATGCTCAGATGTACGGCTTCAGAAATGTCAACGACTATCTGAAGGCTCTGTATGGCAACGGTGCTACCGAGAAGTCTTATAGAGAGTATATGACCCGCACATCTATTGCCCAGGCTTACTACGATGATCATTATGCATCTTTGAAATATGAGGATGCTGACATCCGCGCATACGAAACTGATAAATTCACCAACTACTCCTCCTACAATTTCGCCCTCTATCACATCGACTATAACACCTATCTGCCCGAGGGTGAAAAGGACGAAGTAGGCAATGTTACCCATACCAGCGAAGAGATTGGCGCTGCCAAGAATCAGGCTTACGCAGATGCAGAGGCTCTGACTAAGGCTACCAACCTGGAAGAGCTGAACGCCGCTATCGCTGCTCTGGCGATCAACGCAGAGAAGGAAACTGCTCCTACAGCCACCGAGAACAAGAATGTTCTGTTCGCCAACCTTTCTGAAACCTATTCCGAATGGCTCTCTTCCAGCGACCGCAAGGAAAACGACATCATCTCTATCCCCGAGGAAGTGACAGAAACCAACGAGGATGGCAATGAAGTCACCTCTGTAAACGGCTACTATGTGGTCCTGTTCCAGAGCCGCAACGAGAACCAGGAGAAGATGTCCAATGTCCGTCACCTTCTGGTGAAGTTTGCCGGCGGTACGCAGGACGATGAAGGCAACACCACCTACTCCGATGAGGAGAAGGCTGCTGCCAAGGAAAAGGCTGAGGGTTACCTGAAGACCTGGAAGGAAGGCGCAGCTACCGAGGAAAGCTTCATTGAGCTGGTGAAGGCACACAGTGAGGATACCAGCGCTGAAACCGGCGGTCTGTTTGAGAATATCCACCGTGACTCCAGCTACGTTCCTAACTTCCTGAGCTGGTCCATTGACGAGAGCCGTAAGGCAGGCGACTGCGAAGTGATCGAAACCGAGTACGGCTACCATGTGATGTACTACTCCGGCGACAGCGCACTGAGCTACCGCGACTTCCTGATCACCAACGATCTGCGCACCGAGGATCTGGAAAAGTGGTACAACGATGTAGTGGGCAAGAGCACCGCTACCTACAGCGATCTGTCCCTGATCGATACACACCTTGTCATTTCCCAGCAGCAAGGTTAATAAAAGATCAACGCCCCCGGAACAACCGTTCCGGGGGCGTTTTTTTCTGTACATTGGATGTCAAATTCCTGTTTGATGAACAGGTTCTTACAACGCACGTCATTGCGAAACCAGTCCGTAGACTGGTTGTGGCAATCCGTTCTCCTTACGAAAATGTCCTGTCATTGCAATGTTTTTTAGGATACGGATTGCCACGTCGCGCATTGCTCTCCTCGCAATGACGTGGTTGTAGGTGGTATGTACGTAGGACGGGGGCCTGCTCCCGCCGTCAAAAACTGAGCTTTTTAGCGGGGGGAGCAAGCCCCCGCCCTACAGTGAGCCTGACCGTCAAACTGAAATTTGACCGTCTATTCGGCATCTATGCGCTTATAACAATATTATCTCGTATTTACCCCTCTTTTTGTAACTGTTGCCTGTTGACATTTTTTATCGTTCGAGTATAATTGTATACATAAATTCAAATGTGCAAAATCAGAAAGGAGAAGATCGTATGTTAGAGATTTCCAACAAGACGAACCTACTGGAGCAAAAGTCCTACAAGTACTCTTTGCAGGATGTTGCTGAGCCCAACTTACAGCGGGATATCTTTTCTTACGGCACTGTGCCGAAGGTTGCCTTCAACCACCGCAGAGTGCCTATGAATATGCCGGAAGAGATCTGGATCACCGACACCTCCCTCCGGGACGGTCAGCAGTCCGTTGAGCCCTACAGTGTAGAGCAGATCGTTAACATTTATAAGCTTCTGTCCAAGCTGGGCGGACCTTACGGCATTATCCGTCAGACCGAGTTCTTTATTTACAGCAAAAAGGACCGGCAGGCCATTGAAAAATGTATGGAACTGGATCTGAAATTCCCGGAGATCACCAGCTGGATCCGGGCAAGCAAGGAAGACTTCAAGCTTGTGAAGGATCTGGGCATCAAGGAGACAGGCATCCTAGTAAGTTGCAGCGACTATCACATTTTCAAAAAGATGAAAATGACCCGGCAGCAAGCGATGGATCATTATCTTGCAACCGTTAAGGACTCTTTTAATGCCGGCGTTATTCCCCGATGCCATCTGGAGGATATTACCCGTGCGGACTTCTACGGCTTTGTCGTTCCCTTTGTTAACGAATTGCAGGCACTGTCCCAGGAAGCTGGTATCCCTGTGAAGATCCGTGCCTGTGATACGATGGGTTACGGCGTTCCCTATACAGAGGCAGCTATGCCCCGTAGTGTGGGCGGTATTATCTACGGCCTGCAACACTATTCAGATGTTCCCAGTGAATGTCTGGAATGGCACGGTCACAACGACTTCTACAAGGCAGTTGCCAACGCTTCCACCGCCTGGCTTTACGGTGCTTGTGCCGTTAACTGTTCCCTGCTTGGCATCGGCGAGCGCACCGGCAATGTGCCGCTGGAGGCTATGGTCTTTGAGTATGCATCTCTGCGCGGCTCTATGGACGGTATGGACCCCACTGTGATCACTGAGATCGCAGAGTTCTTCCGGAAGGATATGGGCTATGAAGTGCCGCCGATGACGCCTTTTGTAGGCAAGCGCTTTAACGAGACCCGCGCCGGCATTCACGCAGACGGTCTGCTGAAGGATGCAGAGATCTATACGATCTTCGATACAGAAAAGCTTTTGAACCGCCCGGCAACCGTGGAGATCAGCAAGACCTCCGGTGCGGCAGGCATTGCTTACTGGATCAACCAGAACTACCGACTCACCGGCACACCCAACGAGCTGCAAAAGACCGATCCCCTCATCGCCCAGATGAAGGAATGGATCGATCAGCAGTACGAGGACGACCGTCAGACCGTAATGTCCCACGGCGAGTTGGAAGAAAAAATTGAGGAGCTGGCCCCGGGCCGCTTCCAGAAAGTATAAGGAGGTATCGGAATATGCGGGAATTTAAGACTGTTTCCCTGGCAGATCAGGTGTTTGAAAAGCTGGAATCCGATATCATTACAGGCGTTTATCCCAGAGGAGAAATTCTCACCGAGCTGAAGCTGGTGGAAAACCTGGGCGTCAGCCGCACCCCCATCCGGGAGGCACTGCGCCGACTAGAGCAGGAACGGCTCATTGAGGACACCGCAAAGGGTTCTGTGGTGCTGGGCATCACCGTAGATGATCTGATCGATATTATGGAGATCCGGCAGAGCATCGAGGGTCTGGCTGCTTACTATGCCACCAAGAACATCACCCCCGAAGAACTGGAAGAATTGCGGCAGATCAATGAGCTGCAGGATTTCTACTACGAAAAGAAGGACATTGAGCGACTGCGTCAGATGGACGACCGCTTCCACGTTGCTATTTACGAAATTTCCAAGCGGAATGTAATTGGTGACACCCTGAAGCCTCTGCACCGCAAGACCCAGCGCTACCGCAGACAGTCCATTGGCAACGATCAGCGCCTTGCCAAATCCATTGCGGAGCATAAGGCTATTTTCAATGCCATTTCCGATGGCAAAGCTGAGCTGGCGCAGCAGCTGATCACACAACACATTGAAAACGCAAAAAATCATATGATTGAGAGGTTCAACTATCATGGGTAAGACCATTGCACAAAAGATCATTGCAGCCCATCTGGTTTCCGGGGATATGACCCCCGGCAGCGAGGTAGCGCTGCGGATCGACCAGACACTGACCCAGGATGCCACTGGCACGATGGCATATCTGGAATTTGAAACCATGGGGATTCCTCAGGTTAAAACCGAGCTAAGTGTTGCCTATGTGGACCACAACACCCTGCAGTGCGGCTTTGAAAACGCAGACGACCACCGCTACCTGCAGACAGTCGCCGCAAAACACGGTGTCCGCTTCTCCCGTCCCGGTAACGGCATTTGCCACCAGATCCATCTGGAGCGGTTCGGAAAGCCCGGCAAGACCCTGATTGGCTCTGATAGCCACACCCCCACCGGCGGCGGTCTGGGTATGCTTGCCTTTGGCGCAGGCGGTTTGGATGTAGCTGTGGCTATGGGTGGCGGTGCTTACTACATCACAATGCCCAAGCTCTTTAAGGTCAATCTGACCGGCAAGCTGAATCCCTTTGTAACTGCAAAGGATGTAAGCCTTGAAATTCTGCGTATTCTGTCCGTTAAGGGCGGCGTGGGTGCCATCATTGAATGGGGCGGTCCGGGCGTTGCAACACTGTCCGTTCCGGAGCGTGCTACCATCACCAATATGGGTGCCGAGCTGGGTGCGACCACTTCTGTGTTCCCCTCTGACGAGGTCACCCGTAAGTTCCTGGCTGCCCAGGGCCGTGAGCAGGATTATACACCTGTTTTCTCTGACGAGGATGCAGCGTATGACAAGATCATTGATATTGATCTTAGCAGCCTGAAGCCTATGATTGCCTGCCCCCACAGCCCGGACAATGTGGTCCGTGTGGACAGCTTGAAGGATACCAAGGTGGATCAGGTGTGTATCGGTTCTTGCACCAACTCTTCCCTGCTGGATCTTTTGAAGGTTGCCGCCATCTTGAAGGGCAAGACCATTGCCCCCGGTGTGAGCCTTTCCATTTCTCCCGGCTCCCGTCAGGTGCTGACTATGCTGGCAAATTGCGGTGCTTTGGCGGATATCCTTGCCAGCGGCGCACGGCTTCTGGAATGTGCCTGCGGTCCTTGCATCGGTATGGGCTTCTCCCCCAATTCCGAGGGCGTGAGCCTGCGTACCTTTAACCGCAACTTCCTGGGCCGCAGCGGCACAAAAGACGGCCAGGTCTATCTGGTATCTCCGGAAACAGCCGCAGCCTCTGCCCTGTCCGGCTATATCACTGATCCCACTACCCTCGATCCCATCGGCGAGATCAAGCTGCCTGAGAGCTTCCTGATCGACGATTCCTCTGTGCTGATGCCCCTTTCCCCTGAGGAGGCTGTGAATGCAGAGGTTCTGCGGGGTCCCAACATTAAGGAATTCCCCCAGAGCAAGCCTTTCACAGATACGCTCACTGCCCAGCTGGTTTTGAAGGTGGAGGACAACATTACCACCGACCATATTATGCCTGCAGGCGCAAAGATCCTCCCCTACCGCTCCAACATTCCGTTCCTGTCCAAGTTCTGCTTTGAGGTCTGCGACCCCACATTCCCCGAGCGGGCCAAAGCAGCCGGCGATGGCATTATCGTAGGCGGCAGCAACTACGGTCAGGGTTCTTCCCGTGAACACGCCGCCCTTGTTCCGATGTACTTAGGCATCCGCTGTGTCATTGCCAAGAGCTTTGCCCGTATTCACGTGGCAAACCTCATTAACGCAGGTATTCTGCCCCTGACCTTTGCAGATGCTGCAGACTACGATGCACTACAGCAGGATCACTGCCTTACCATCAAGGACATCCGGGCAGGTATTGCACAGGGTAGTCTGACGGTCGAAAACAAGCAAACCGGCAAAACCTTTACAGCACTTTGCAATCTGACCCAGCGCCAGCAGGACATCCTGATGGCAGGCGGTCTTCTCAACTACACTAAGGAGGGTGGACAATGAAAGAATTAAATCAGGCTTGCGAGGCATTCCGCACACTTTTAGAGGAGCAGCTTGCCCGCATTGAGAATATGAACTGTGAAAAGACAGACTTTAATGCAAAAAAGACAGTAACCATCGGTGTTATTGATGGCGACGGAATTGGACCCATCATCACAAAGCAGGCAGCCAGAGTTCTTGAGAAGCTGCTGGCGGATGAAGTGGCTGCAGGCTCAATCGTGATCAAGCAGATCGAGGGTCTGACCATTGAAAACCGGCTGGCAAAGAATCAGCCTATTCCCGATGATGTTCTTGCTGAGATCAAGAAGTGCGATGTGTTGCTCAAAGGTCCTACCACCACCCCGCATGGTGGCACTATGGAGTCCGCCAATGTGGCTATGCGCCGGGAGCTGGACCTGTATGCCAATGTGCGCCCTGTGTCCATTCCTGAGAAGAACATCGACTGGATGTTCTACCGGGAAAATACCGAAGGCGAATATGTTCTGGGCAGCCGGGGCGTAGATCTTCCCGGTATGGCTGTGGACTTCAAGGTCACCACCGATCTGGGTACACGCCGGATCGCCCGTGCCGCTTTTGACTATGCAAAGCAAAACGGCAAGAACCATGTTTCCATCGTCACCAAGGCAAACATTATGAAGAAAACAGACGGCAAGTTTACTGCCATCTGCCACGAGATCGCAGCGGAATATCCCGGCATCGAGGTTGAGGATTACTACATTGACATTATGACTGCGAACCTCTTGAAGGAAAGCCTGCAAAGTAAGTTTAAGGTCATCCTGCTGCCCAACCTGTACGGCGATATCATCACCGACGAGGCTGCCCAGATCCAAGGTGGTGTCGGCACTGCAGGCAGCGCCAATATCGGTGACCGGTATGCAATGTTCGAGGCGATCCACGGCTCTGCCCCCCGGATGATTGAGCGTGGTATGGGCGACTATGCAAACCCCGACAGCATTCTGAAGGCTGCAGCAATGCTCCTGCGGCACATCTGCCGTGCAGAAGCTGCCCAGAAGCTGGAAAATGCAATGGCTACCTGCCCGGTGAAGATTACCGGCAATACAGACGGTGCTACCTGCGCCCAGTATGCCGATTCTTTGATGTCTATGCTGTAAGTATAAAATTGCCCCCTGTGGAGAAAATCTCCATAGGGGGTGTTTTTTTGAAGAAAAGGAAATATTTCGGTTCAGGTCTTGCAGGTCTGGGTGCGGGGGCGGTGAACGGTCTATTCGGTGCAGGAGGCGGGATGGTGCTTGTACCGCTGCTGACCGGACTGACTGATCTGCCTGATGAGGAGGTATTCCCCTCCTCTGTCTCTATTATTTTGCCGATTTGTCTGGTTTCTCTTACCTATTCCCTGTGGGGCAGTACCGTAAACTGGCAAACTGTTATTCCCTATCTGATCGGCAGCGCCGCGGGCGGTGTGCTGGCAGGTCTCTTTGGCAGAAAGATTCCTACATTGTGGTTGCATAGGCTCTTGGGCGTTTTGATATTATGGGGAGGTTATCGTTACCTATGCTAGAGTCTTTTCCTGTTATTTTGATCATAGGCACAGCACTTGGATTTCTGGCAGGAATCGGTGTGGGCGGTGGCAGTCTGCTGATCATTTACCTGACACTGGTTCTGGGTATGGCACATCCGGAGGCAAGAATTCTAAATCTTTTATTTTTCCTTCCCTCTGCCATTGTTGCCAGTATCTTTCGTTGGAAACAAGGCAAACTGGATTTCAAAAAGGTTCTGCCTGCTATCATTGCCGGTTGCATTGCCGCCGGTATTTGTTCTTTTCTAAGCAGCACTATGGACATTAGGCTTTTGAAAAAACTGTTTGGCGCTCTGCTGATCCTCACCGGCATCCGGGAACTGATGTATAAGCCAAGAGTGTGCAAAAATAGGGACAACCGTTAACGGTTGTCCCCGCACTTTAATAGGAGATTGCCATGTCGCTTCGCTCCTCGCAATGACACGGTTATTCGGTAATTCCCAAAAGCTTCAGGGCGTTACCTCTACATATCTTATAATAAGCATCGTAAGATATTTTTCCTGCCTCCATGGATTCATCCAGGAAGCTGCACAGTTTCACATTCGGTATATTATTTACATTGACAATATCCGTACCGAAGCACAGCCGATCCTGAAATTCCTCGATCATTTGATAGGCGTGTTCCGGATCACGCAGGAAGGCGTTTCCGCCGCTGCCGGCAGACATATCGCCGTACAGATTGGGGTATTTACGCATCAGCTCCACCACTCTGCCGCCGGGGGTTACCGGGCCTTTGGGATATTTTCCCCAATTCTCCTGGGTAACATCCCCGCTGATCCCAGACCAAAACCGCTGAGAATGGCCCAGGAATTTCAGGTTTGGAAAGTCATGGAGTGCCTTTTCCAGACGGGGCAAGCCAAAGTCATCCACAACACCATAGCCGCGATTCTTGACACCGATGTGGAAAGTCAGGGGCATATTGCATTTTTCACAGGCACTAAACAGATTATACATATAAGGATCATCAAAATAAAGATTTGCAGTAACCTCGCCAACACCCTTTGCGCCCAATCCTTTGTAGTATTCCAAAAGGGGTGTCAGGTCACAATCCGGCGTATTATTTACTTGCCGGGGGTCTATATTGCAGAACCAGAAATAGGTTTCCGGGTGGGTATTTGCCAACTCCCAGGAATCCTCATTGGTGATCACTCTTGGTATCCCCTCCGGAGAAGACAGGGTCATCTGTACACCCTTTTCGATGCCCATTTCATCATATATCGCTCTGAGTTCTTCCGCTGTAGGATAATTCGAGAATGCCTCATTACGGAAAAGTGCACTTCTTAAGGGTGCAGAATGCAGGTGAATATCGATCTTCTTAACTCTTTTCATTGTGTACATCTCCTTATCGTTTCCGGAATGCCAGATAGCCTTCCAGGATCAGGGAGGCGGCAACGGCATCTACCGTATTTTTCCGTTTCTTTCCGTGGTAGTTATGTTCATTTAATATATTATGTGCCTCCACAGTGGTTCGGCGCTCGTCCCAGAGCTTTACAGGCTTGCCGGCGGCTTCCTCTAACTTTTGCGCAAATTCCCGGCACAGCTCCGCTCTGGGACCTTCTGTGCCATTCATATTTTTTGGGAGTCCTACTGCGATCTCCCCTATATCATTTTCCGCCACAATGCGGCAAACTTCCTCCAGGGTCTTGTCCATTCTCCGGCTGTGGATCACTGTGGTCGACCCCACGATGGAGCATAACAGATCGGAAATTGCCACACCGGTGCGGGCATCTCCGTAATCAATTCCCATAATACGCATAGGTATACTCACTTTCTCGTTGATAATGTCATTATACAACATATTTCAGGAAAAACAAAGGATAAATTCGCGAAAAAAGTTGTTGACTTTGATACCCCCCTGTGGTAGAATGGTTCTACCTGTGAAAAGAGGGCTTTTTTTGTGCGCTTTTTTCAGCCCCGGAGCGGGAATTGTAGTTGCCCGCTTCCTAAATTTTTTCTAGCCGGGGTGATACAGGGAGGCAATATTTAAGGAGGTGCCGTTATGCGCGTTAAAGTCACTTTGAGATGTTCTGAGTGCAAGCAGAGAAACTACAACACAATGAAAGAAAAGAAGAACAACCCTGATCGTCTTGAAATGAAGAAGTACTGCAGATTCTGCAGAAAGCATACTGTTCACAACGAGACGAAGTAAGGAGGCACACTATGGCAGAAGGCAAGAAGGAAGTTTGGTTCAAGCGGGCCGGCAAGGCAATTGCAAGATACTTCCGTGAACTTCGCAGCGAACTGAAGAAGGTCGTTTGGCCTACTCCCCAGCAGGTAGTGAAGAACACCCTGATCGTTATGGCGTGCGTTCTCGTCGTCGGCGTTTTTATCTGGCTGTTCGACTTCGTCGCCCGCTATGGCATTGATGCTCTGATCACTGCCGTCCGGGGTTAAGGTATCTGACTATGGCAGAAGCTGCAAAATGGTATGTGGTCCATACCTATTCCGCTTATGAAAACACTGTAAAGGCCACCATCGAAAAAACGATCCAGAGCCGTAACCTGCAGGATCAGATCCTGGCGATCAACATTCCTATGGAGACTGTCACCGAGATCACTGATTCCGGCGTCAGCAAGACTTACGACCGTAAGCTCTACCCCGGCTATGTGTTCGTGAAGATGGTTTACAGTGATGACACTTGGCATGTTATCCGCAACATCCGCGGCGTCTCCGGCTTTGTCGGCGCGTCCGGAAGCGATCCCATCCCCCTGACAGACGAGGAAGTCTATGAAATGGGCGTTGAGAAGCGGGAGATCGTTGTCAACTATGCCGTTGGCGACACCGTTTGTATTCTCGACGGTCCTCTCAGCTCCTTCACCGGCGTTGTGGAGGAAATGGATGTCGATCAAAATCGGGTCAGCGTAGTTGTTTCTATGTTTGGCCGTGAAACTCCCGTCGAGTTTGAGCTCGATCAGGTGGAGCTTGTATCCCAATAAACGCATCGGGCCGGTTATCCGGTCGGACCGTGGGAGGGGCATAATGCCCCGAAAGAAATGCGCAGAGCGCATATTTACCACATTATATTCAGGAGGTGCTGATTATGGCACAGAAAGTTACTGGCATTATTAAGCTTCAGATCCCTGCCGCTAAGGCAACCGCATCCCCCCCTGTTGGCCCCGCTCTGGGTCAGCACGGTGTTAACATTGCTGCATTCATTAAGGAATTCAACGCCCGTACCCAGTCTATGGAAGGCTATAAGATTCCTGTGGTGATCACGGTCTATGCTGACCGCAGCTTCACCTTTATTACCAAGACCCCTCCGACCCCCCTGCTGATCCTGAAGGCGATCGGCCTGGACAAGGGTTCCGGCGTTCCCAACAAGACCAAGGTCGGTCAGATCACCCGCGCTCAGATCTCTGAGATCGCTAAGACCAAGATCCAGGACCTGAAGGGTGCTACTCTGGAGGCTGTTGAAAGCCAGGTCGCTGGCACCTGCCGTTCTATGGGCGTCACCGTAGTCGACTAAGAGTTTTATCAGCAATTTGCTTATCCGGGAAATTTGCCCGGAAATGTGGGAGGATTTTTCCGCATCACCACTATAAGGAGGATTTATTAAGTGTTTAGAGGTAAAAAATATCAGGAGAGCGCCAAGCTGATTGACCGCTCTGTTCAGTATGATCCCGCAGAAGCCCTGAATCTGGTTGTGAAGGGTGCTTCCGCTAAGTTCGACGAGACTGTCGAGCTGCACATCAAGTTGGGTGTTGACTCCCGTCACGCAGACCAGCAGGTCCGCGGTGCTGTGGTTCTGCCCAACGGCACAGGTAAGACCGCTCGCGTTCTGGTTTTTGCTAAGGACGCAAAGCTGGAAGAAGCTCAGGCTGCCGGCGCTGACTATGTTGGCGGTATGGAGCTGGTGGACAAGATCACCAAGGAAAACTGGTTCGAGTTTGACGTTGTCGTTGCTTCCCCCGATATGATGGGCCTGGTTGGCCGTCTGGGTAAGGTTCTGGGTCCCAAGGGCCTGATGCCCTCCCCCAAGGCTGGCACCGTGACCCCCAACGTGGGCAACGCTGTTAAGGAAATCAAGGCTGGTAAGGTTGAGTACCGTCTGGACAAGACCAACATCATCCACTGCCCCATCGGCAAGGTTTCCTTCGGTGCTGAGAAGCTGGCTGAGAATATGGATACTCTGATGAACGCAGTTGTGAAGGCTAAGCCCGCCGCTGCTAAGGGTCAGTATATCCGTTCCTGCACCGTGGTTTCCACCATGGGCCCCGGCGTGAAAGTCAACACCACCAAGTATGCTTAATTAAAAGTATTAAAAACTCCCGGAATGTCAACCCATTTCGGGAGTTTTTGTATATACAAAACCATCGTGATTGCTGTCTTTCCAGACACCATCTCTGTGTCATTGCGAAACCAGTCCGCAGACTGGTTGTGGCAATCTCCCGTTACAGCGCACCATCTTTCAATCCACGCCGTAGGGGCGGTTATTAACCGCCCGCTAAAAGTCTTCGATACAGAACTAGTAATGCAGGCGGCAGATTGCCGCCCCTACAGGCACAAAAGAAAGATTTTTTTAGGTTACAAGGGGCCGGTTCTCTTGTCACTCCACCAAAAATGGTATTTTCTAATCCGTTCCCTATTGTTACGGCGGGGGCAAGGCCCCCCCCTACAAACCAGAAGAAAATGTTTCAAATTTTTGCAATTTTACAGAAAATAAGTGTTGACAAACGGTATAATATCCTATATAATACTGAAGTTGCCAGAGACAGCAGGTGGCGTAAGCCGTAAGTCCTGCCGAGGTGCGCTGATAGGATTTTAGCGTGTCTTTCTGTCTGTTGGCAGGAAGACACTTATTTTTTTCGGAGGTGAAACTTATGCCCAACGCAAAGGTTCTTGAGAGCAAGAAGGCAGTGGTCGAGGCTCTGACCGGCAAGATCCAGGAAGCTACTTCCGTGGTTTTTGTTGATTACAAGGGTATCACCGTTGCTCAGGACGCTGAACTGCGTAATCAGTTCCGTGATGCTGGCGTAGAGTACTCCG
The DNA here is from genome assembly GCA_045546835.1 of Faecousia sp. Lineage (GTDB taxonomy): Bacteria > Bacillota > Clostridia > Oscillospirales > Oscillospiraceae > Faecousia. The sequence goes on along the minus strand of JAZQDL010000091.1, from coordinate 3,894 downwards.
TTGTTAAGAACACTCTGACCCGTTTCGCTGCAAAGAATGCAGGCTACGATTTCGACGAGGTTCTCAACGGCACTACCGCTATGGCCACCACCACCGGCGACCCCATTGCTCCCGCGCGTATTTTTGCTGAGTACGCAAAGAAGAACAAGCTTGCCATGTCCATCAAGGGTGGCATCGTTGAGGGTTCTGTTCTGAGCGCAGCCCAGCTGACTGGTTTCAGCGAACTGCCCAGCAAGAACGCTCTGGTTGCCCAGGTTCTGGGTACCTTCCTTGCTCCGATCTCTTCCCTGGCATTCGTGCTGGATCAGATCCGTATCAAGGTCGAAGAGGGCGGCGCTATGCCTGCTCCTGCTGCTGAGGAAGCAGCTCCCGTTGCTGAAGAAGCACCTGCTGCTGAAGAAGCACCCGCTGAGGCTCCCGCAGCCGAGGCTGAAGCTCCCGCAGAAAATGCTGAAGCTTAATCAAATCTAAAACAAAACACACATTAAACATTTAGGAGGATATTTACCATGGCTAGTGAAAAAGTCACTGCTCTCGTAGAGGAAGTTAAGGGCCTGACCGTTCTGGAGCTGTCCGATCTGGTTCACACCCTGGAGGAGGTTTTTGGCGTTTCCGCCGCTGCCGCTGCTGTTGCTGCTCCCGCTGCTGCCGCTGCTGCTGAGGTCGAGGAGAAGACCGAGTTTGACGTTATCCTGAAGTCCGCTGGTGCTTCCAAGCTGAACGTTATCAAGGTCGTCCGTGCTGTTACCGGCCTGGGCCTGAAGGACGCTAAGGACCTGGTTGACAACTGCCCCAAGACTCTGAAGGAAGCAGTTTCCAAGGAAGATGCCGAGAAGATGATTGCAGAGCTGAAGGAAGCTGGCGCCGAGGCAGAAATGAAGTAATTTTACTTCTGTTTACACAAACAAAAACAGCCGCCAGTTATCTGGCGGCTGCTATCTTTTTCCGGAGGTTCTAATGGACGCAATTCTCAATTATTTACAATCCATAAACCTGAATATCGGTTCTTTTTGGAAAGCCGCAGGCATTTTATTGGCTGCAACCCTAATATTAGCATTATTGGGTCGCTTTATTTTTGGCAAAAAATCTATTTTATGTGCTTCCGTATCCTCTGCTATTGGTATTTTATTTATCTATGCTGTTACAGTCCTGTTGGTCAATGGCGGGAACCCCTTTCAGCGCTTTATCGCTCCCCTCCCCTTTGTCACTCTTTCAGGCGACACGATGCACCTTTTCTCCTTTCAGGCAGATTACACCATTGTATGTTCGCAGATTTTAAGCATGGTGATCCTCTCTTTTTTGATGAATTTAGCAAACAGTTGGCTACCCACCGGAAAACGTTTTCTCAGCTGGCTTTTCTTCCGCTGTGTAAGCGTAATCCTTGGTCTCATCATGCACTTGATCGTTACCTGCCTGTTCACCACCTATCTTCCACAGGGTCTGGTTACCTATGCTCCAACCATTCTACTTGCCCTGCTTGTTTTAATGCTCCTGACCGGTGCCCTCAAATTCCTCGTTGGACTGCTCCTCACATCTGTCAATCCACTTATTGCAGCACTTTATACATTCTTTTTCGCTAACATTGTGGGTAAGCAAATTACAAAAGCTGTGTTAACAACCGGAATATTGGCAGGTCTTGTTGTACTTCTGCAAAAAATTGGTGTTTTTGCCATCTCTATTGCCTCTTCCGCACTTATCACTTACCTTCCCTTGATTATTTTTTTAGTTGTTCTGTGGTTTTTGATCGACAAACTTCTTTAAGTAATAAAATATTTACATTTTTACGTAATTTTTGTTTTACAAATTGACATAATTGTATTATAATAGATAGGTAAGAGAGTTTTGTCTTTTACGTATCCTATTCAGATTGGAAGTGTTGCTATGAGCCGGATGTTAGGTACTGTTTCTATGGGTATCCGCGCTCCCATTATTCGTCAAGGTGATAATCTGGCCGAGATCGTTACCTGTTCTATTTTGGAAGCCATTAAAGAAGATGGACTAACCCCCCATGATCGCGATATTGTGGCTATGACTGAGTCCATTGTCGCACGTTCTCAGGGCAATTACTGTAGCGTAGATGATATTGCTGCTGATGTACGCGCCAAATTTGGCGGCGAGACTGTTGGCGTTATTTTCCCCATTCTTAGCCGTAACCGTTTTTCTATTTGTCTGCGCGGTATTGCCAAGGGCTGCAAAAAGGTGGTCCTTATGCTCAGCTACCCCTCGGACGAAGTCGGTAACCATCTGATTGATTTGGACTCCATAGACGAAAAGAATATCAATCCTTATTCAGATGTATTGACTGCTGCTCAGTTTCACGAACTGTTTGGTGAAGTAAAGCATCCCTTCACCGGCGTTGACTATATCTCCTATTATACCCAGCTGATTGAAGAGTGCGGTGCCGAAGCGGAGATTATTCTGGCCAACAATCCCAGAGCCATTCTCTCTTATACCAAAAACGTCCTCAATTGTGACATTCACACCCGTGAGCGCACCAAGCGGTTACTGCGTGCTGCCGGCGCTGAGCGTGTTTACGGTATGGACGAGATCATGCGTGAGCCTGTTAATGGCAGTGGCTACAATGCCCGCTACGGTCTTCTCGGCTCTAACAAAGCCACCGAGGACTCCATCAAACTCTTCCCCAGAGACTGTCAGGATCTGGTCGAAGATATTCAGAAACGTCTATTTGAAGCAACCGGCAAGAAGATGGAAGTTATGGTCTATGGCGACGGTGCATTTAAGGATCCTATTGGTAAAATTTGGGAATTAGCTGACCCTGTGGTATCCCCCGCTTTCACTGCAGGTCTGGACGGCACTCCCAACGAGCTGAAGCTGAAGTATTTGGCAGATAATACCTTTGCTGATCTCTCCGGTGATGCACTGAAGGATGCCATCAAGGAGAAGATCCAGCAGAAGGACGGTTCCAGTCTGGTTGGCAACATGGCTGCTCAAGGCACTACCCCCCGCCGCTTGACCGACCTGATCGGCTCTCTGTGTGACCTGACCTCCGGTTCCGGCGATAAGGGTACTCCCATCATTTATATTCAGGGCTATTTCGACAATTACACCAACGACTGATTTTTAACATTAAAATGCCAGAAATTGTGAGTTAACACAATTTCTGGCATTTTTCTTTCATTTACAGTCAAGTATATGAAAATCCTTAAACAGCAGAATTCTAAATGAAAACATTTATCTCTTCTCAGCTTTCTCTACCGCATCCAAAACCAGAGAAATAGCATCCGTGTTCACCGATTCCATCTGACCGTTGTCAAAGCTTTCAGCCACAGCAGGATCAATGGGCAGCCTTGCAAGCACCGGCAGGCCAAGCTCTGCAGCTACAGCATCCAACTTGCTCTCACCGAATACGTGAAGCTTTTTTCCACAGTCAGGGCATTGCAGGTAAGAATAATTCTCCACAAATCCCAGAACAGGAATATGCATCATATTTGCCATTTTAACAGCCTTGGTAACGATCATAGAAACCAGATCCTGGGGGCTGGTGACAATCACAATCCCGTCAACAGGCAGGCTCTGGAACACAGTCAGAGGCACGTCGCCGGTTCCGGGAGGCATATCCACAAACAGATAATCCACATCCTCCCAAATCACATCAGTCCAGAACTGCTTGACAGCACCGGCAATTACCGGACCGCGCCAAACAACAGGAGAAGTTGCATCATCCAAAAGTAAATTGATGGACATAACCTGAATACCGCCCTTTGTAAGAGCGGGATACAGTCCACCCTCTTCAGCACCCTGACACTCTGTCACACCAAAAGCAGTGGGTACAGAAGGACCGGTAATATCCGCATCCAGCACACCCACACGCTTGCCCTGCTTCGCCATGGCAACCGCAAGCATGGAAGTAACCGTGGATTTACCCACGCCACC
>JAZQDL010000090.1:0-41336 GCA_045546835.1 Faecousia sp. | reverse complement strand
ATTTTTTATATCACATATTTTGAACAATTATCTTTTTTCGCAGCCAGCTATAATTTTTCACGTCTTTGCGAGGGTCAAAGACCCGCGGCAAACCGTACCCCCTGAAATGATTGCAATATTGCACGATGTAAAGGAGAACGGATTGCCACACCAGTGACATCGGTCACTGGTTCGCAATGACGTGGTTTTCGATAGCAAATAAAACGCCCACAGACGGAGTGAAGGTCTGTGGGCGTTTTTTATTTATCCAAATACTCTCAGCAGGAAGCCTGCGGCGATGGCAGAGCCGATAACACCGGCAACGTTGGGGCCCATAGCGTGCATCAGCAGGAAGTTGGAGGGGTTTGCCTTCTGACCTTCCTTATTGGCAACACGGGCAGCCATCGGCACAGCGGAAACACCCGCAGAGCCGATCAGGGGGTTGACCTTGCCCTTGGTCAGCCAGCACATCAGCTGACCGCCGATCAAACCGCCAACGGTAGACAGGATAAATGCACAAACACCCAGCACAACGATCAGCAGGGTCTGACCGGTCAGGAAGTTGGAGCCAACCATCGTTGCGCCCACAGCGGTGGAAAGCAGAATAGTGACGATGTTCATCAGGGCATTCTGGACCGTGTCAGAAAGACGGTCGGTGACGCCGCTCTCCTTGAACAGGTTACCCAGCATCAGGCAGCCGATCCGAGGCGCAGTATCCGGCAGCAGCATAGCCACGAAAATGGTGACCACGATGGGGAAGATGATCTTCTCGGTCTTAGACACATTTCTGGTCTGGACCATTTTGATCTTCCGCTGCTCGGGGGTGGTCAGCAGCTTCATAAAGGGGGGCTGGATCATAGGGATCAGCGCCATATAGGAGTAAGCTGCCACAGCGATGGCACCCAGCAGATGGGGGGCGAGCTTGGAGGTCAGGAAGATGGCAGTAGGGCCATCCGCACCACCAATGATGCCGATGGAGGCAGCCTCCAAAGCATTAAATGCGCCGGAAGCACTGGCTGCGAAGAAAGCAGCGAACACGCCCAGCTGGGCAGCTGCGCCCAGCAGCAGGCTCTTGGGGTTAGACAGCAGAGGACCGAAGTCGGTCATTGCGCCAACGCCCATAAAGATCAGGCAGGGATACAGGCTGGTCTTAACGCCGATATAGAAAATATCTAATAGACCGCCCTCCTGCAGGATCGTGCCGTAGCCGATCTCGTGAGCCATAAATTTGGTCCACAGCTCCTGATGATACAAACCGGCGCCGGGTAGGTTTGTCAGCAGACAGCCGAAGGCGATGCCTACCAGCAGCAGGGGCTCAAATTTTTTCACAATTGCCAAATACAGCAGACCGCAGGCGATGATGATCATCACAAGGTTTTGCCAGCCGCCGTCCATAAAGCCGGCGGACAGCTGGGCAAAACCGCTGCCATTCCACAGGTTCAGCAGAATTTCACCAACATTCATCTGTTATCCTCCTTAGCCGATCACGACCAGAGGAGCGCCGGTGTCCACGGAAGCGCCCTTGGAAACCAGAACCTGAGAAACGGTACCTGCCTTGGGAGCCATAATCTCGTTTTCCATCTTCATAGCTTCCAGCACCACCAGCACATCGCCTTCCTTAACAGCCTGACCGGCAGAGACATTTACCTTCAGGATGGTGCCGGGCATAGGCGCGGAAACGGCATCGCCTGCGCCCACAGCTACAGGAGCAGCAGGAGCGGCGGCAGCGGGTGCTGCAGCAGGCGCAGCTGCTACGGGAGCAGCAACGGGAGCGGGGGCAATGGCTTCGTACTCGTCCAGAAGCATAGCCTGACCGGCTTCCACTTCAACCTCGTAGGTGCGGCCGTTAAGAGTTACCTTATATTTCATAATTACTTATCCTCCTTAATGGAAATGAAGCGCAGCTCGTTTAAGGGCTTATTTAGCTTGTCGGCGACGATCGCCATCAGCATAGCTGCAGTCTTGGGTTCTACATCGTGAAGCTTCAACTGACCGGCAGTACCGGGGGCAGTAGCCTTGGGTGCTTCTACGTGCGCGGGTGCAGGTGCAGCAGCGGCCTTCTTTTCCTTGGCACTGAAGATGCTGCCCATAATCATAACCACGATCATCAGCAGAATGATTCCCAGGAACACCACACCGTAGCCGGTCAGAGCAGTCACCAAAGCATCGGTAATGCTAATATTTTCCATAATTAAGCCTCCACGATGGTGTAGGTGACCACATTCTCTTCTCTTGCCTTGCGCTCCTCAAAGAAGCTTTCTGCCAGGTTGGGGAAGGCAATGTAGGATAGCACATCCTCGTCGGACTTGGCGATGCCCTCCAGTTTCTTGCGGGTGGGCTCTACGATGGGCTCCAGAGAGTCGGCAAAGCGGCCCTCGATCACCTTCTCATCGCCCAGGATCTGCTTCTGGATCTCTGCATCGATGGGAGCGGGGGTAGTGCCGTACTCACCACGGCAGTAAGCCTTAATTTCCTTGGAAACGGTCTTGTAGCGCTCGCCGTCCAGCACATTGCGGACAGCCTGCACGCCAACCATCTGGGAAGTGGGAGTGACCAGGGGAGGATAGCCCAGATCAGCGCGGACCTTGGGGGTCTCAGCCAGCGCTTCCTCGAAACGGTCCAGGGCGTTCATTTGCTTCAGCTGGCTCATCAGGTTAGAAAGCATACCGCCGGGGACCTGATAGGTCAGGCACTGGGTGTCGGTAGCCATCGCCTTGGGCATCAGAGTGCCGTCAGCAACAAACTCATCACGCACACCCTTGAAGTAGTCAGCCATATCAGTCAGGCACTCGTCCTTCAGGTCTACCTCATAGCCCAGCTGACGCAGGGCGTAAGCCAGGGTCTCGGTTGCGGGCTGGGAAGTACCGCCGGAGAAGGGGGAGATGGCAGTGTCGATAATGTCACAGCCAGCCTCAACAGCCTTCAGGTAGGTCATAAAGGCAAGACCGGTGGTGGAGTGGGTGTGCAGATCGATGGGCATATCCACAGCGTCCTTGATTGCGGACACCAGGTCATAAGCCTCCTGGGGACCCATAATACCGGCCATATCCTTGATACAGATGGTGGAAGCGCCCATTTCCTTCAATTCCTTGACCATCTCCACATACTTTGCGTGGGTGTGGACAGGAGAGGTGGTATAGGACAAAGTACCGGAAGCGATGGCACCGGCGTTGACGGTTGCCTCCATAGCCACTTTCAGGTTCTTCACATCGTTCAGGGCGTCGAAAATACGGATCACATCGATGCCGTTTTCCACAGCCTTGGTTACGAACAGTTTTACAAAGTCGTCAGGATAGTGGGAGTAGCCCAGAACATTCTGGCCACGCAGCAGCATCTGCAGCTTGGTGTTGGGCATCTTTGCCCGGATCTTCCGCAGACGCTCCCAGGGATCTTCATGCAGGTAGCGCAGGCAGACATCAAAGGTTGCACCGCCCCAGCACTCTGCTGCGTAGAAGCCAGCCTTGTCGATGGTTTCCAGCATAGGCTCGAACTTCTCGAAGGGCAGACGGGTCGCGATCAGAGACTGGTTCGCATCACGCAGAACGGTCTCCACAAATTGAACTTTTTTTGCCATTTTATAAGACCTCCGTAGGAAAATAATATATATGGATATTTGAAAGGGCTTTCAAAACCCCAATCTTCACCAAGTACAATATTAACATATAGGAAAGCAGAAGTAAACAGTTTTCCCACAAAAAATAGAATAAGGAACAAGGAAAAGCGATTTTGATAAAGACGCAAATTTCGGTTTGACGATTGCACCCATCGTAGGGCTTACGGCTGTCTCCCGCCGCCGAAACCGAACATTTTTAACGGCGGGAGTAAACCCCCGCCCTACCGTAGTCAGTTCGATAAATACAAAATTAAAATTTACAAACAATACTTATTGATTTTTCGTTTTTATTGTAGTATGATAACATTGCAAAATATGGGATACCGAATGGAAGGGGCGACGGGCGCGCCGGAATTTGGTATTACTTTTAAAATGAAAGAGGTATAAAAAATGGCAAAGCTTGATCTGACCAAGTACGGTATCACCGATACCACCGAGATCATCTACAACCCCTCCTACGAGCAGCTGTTCGAGGCGGAGATGGACCCCAGCCTGGAGGGCTTCGAGAAGGGCCAGCTGACTGAGCTGGGCGCTGTGAATGTTATGACCGGCATCTACACCGGCCGTTCCCCCAAGGATAAGTTCATTGTGATGGACGACACCTCCAAGGACACCGTGTGGTGGACCTCCCCCGAATTCCCCAACGACAACAAGCCCGCATCCCAGGAAGCCTGGAACACCTGCAAGGACCTGGCTATGAAGGAGCTTAGTGGCAAGAAGCTGTACGTAATGGACCTGTTCTGCGGCACTAACCCCGATACCCGTATGGGCATCCGCTTCGTGATGGAAGTGGCATGGCAGGCACACTTTGTTAAGAATATGTTCATCAACCCCACTGCTGAGGAGCTGGAGAACTTCGAGCCTGATTTCGTTGTTTACAACGCTTCCAAGGCTAAGGTTGAGAACTTCAAGGAGCTGGGCCTGAACTCCGAGACCGCAGTTCTGTTTAACCTGACATCCAAGGAGCAGGTTATCCTGAACACCTGGTACGGCGGCGAGATGAAGAAGGGTATGTTCTCTATGATGAACTACTACCTGCCCCTGAACGGTATGGCTTCTATGCACTGCTCCGCCAACACCGATATGAACGGTGAGAACACCGCTCTGTTCTTCGGTCTGTCCGGCACTGGCAAGACCACCCTGTCCACCGACCCAAAGCGTCTGCTGATCGGTGACGACGAGCACGGCTGGGACGACAACGGCGTGTTCAACTTCGAGGGCGGCTGCTACGCTAAGGTCATCAACCTGGATGCTGAGTCCGAGCCCGATATCTTCAACGCCATCAAGAGAAATGCTCTGCTGGAGAACGTCACTGTTGACGCAGACGGCAAGTGCGACTTCGCTGACGGCTCCGTCACCGAGAACACCCGTGTTTCCTCCCCCATCGAGCACATCGAGAAGATCGTTCGCGCCGTGTCCGCAGGTCCTGATGCAAAGAATGTGATCTTCCTGTCTGCTGACGCATTCGGCGTTCTGCCTCCCGTTTCCATCCTGACCCCCGAGCAGACTCAGTACTACTTCCTCTCCGGCTTCACCTCCAAGCTGGCCGGCACCGAGCGTGGCATCACTGAGCCCACTCCCACCTTCTCCGCTTGCTTCGGCGCTGCTTTCCTGGAGCTGCATCCTACCAAGTACGGCGAAGAGCTGGTCAAGAAGATGGAGAAGTCCGGCGCAAAGGCTTACCTGGTCAACACTGGCTGGAACGGCACCGGCAAGCGTATCTCCATTAAGGATACCCGCGGCATCATCGATGCAATTCTGGACGGCTCTATCCTGAAGGCTGACACCAAGAAGATCCCCTACTTCGATTTCGAAGTACCCACTGCTCTGCCCGGCGTTGATCCTGCTATCCTGGATCCCCGCGATACCTATGCTGATGCAAAGGTTTGGGACGAGAAGGCACAGGATCTGGCTGCCCGCTTCATCAAGAACTTTGAGAAGTATACCGGCAATGACGAGGGCAAGGCTCTGGTCGCCGCTGGCCCGAAGCTGTAATCCAATAAAAAATCTCCGACAGATACTGTCGGAGATTTTTTATTGTCGATATAAATCCCTTATGGGATTTTCGATATGCACCTGCGGTGCTCGATATGTGCGATACACTCGATATGCCCTGCGGGGCAAGAGGGGATTTATATCGAACGCGTTGCCGCTAGGCAACATATCGAATAGCGTAGCTATATATCGATTTTGCCGCCAGGCAAAAATATCGAATTGCGAAGCAATATATCGACAAAAACCTTTGGATCAATATTTTTTCAGACGGAAGCCCGTCCCTTACAACCGGTTATCGATGGTTGCAGCTTTCTATCGTACCTGCAGCATAATTGTCAATTGTCCATTATCTATTGTCAATTATTCACCAGAACGCCGGTTTACATAAACTTCAAAATGTGGCGAATTTCGGGATTTGGCAGCAGGTAGGTTTTCCACATTATCCACAGACTTTTCCACAGCAAAAAGGGCAAAACCCCCTGAGAGCCAATGGACCAGAGGGCTTTGAAGGGGATTTTGAGGGAATTTACATAATCCTGTGGAAAACCTTTTTGGTTTACAGAACAACAAAAATTTCCCGGGTATTTTGTTCCTTAAAATTGTATTCTGGCAGCGAACACTCGTTCCTGTGTATCGGACAGCTCTGTCTTTTCCCGGTAGGCATCCACCACCAGAAGGTTCTCCTTTGTCAGCTCCCAGCGAAGCGTCAGTGTCTGTCCCTCCCGTGCCTCGGAAAGGTAGCAGACTGCGATCTGACGCACAGGATGGTCCTTGTGAAAATCACTGGGAAGCAGGTCGTCCACCCAGTCTAAGTAACGGGTGTTGTTCATATGCAAATTCCGGTCCAGCGAACCATAGCCAACGGTGCGGCAAAGGGACTGCAACGCCTTTGCCGGGGCAAATGAGCCGGGCAGCGCCAGCTCGTTGCCTTGCAGGATGCCCTCCACCGTCACACCGCTTTTTCCCGGAAGCACCATAGTGCGGCTTTCGGTGTTCATCAGCACCCACACCGCAACGGTGCGAAACAGCACATTGCCGTCCCTGTCATAGCCTACGGTGGCTCTGGGGTAGGCAACGCGGGTAGTGGGCATCGGCCAGGTCTCCAGGGTGATCGTCTCCCCGGCAACCGGCAGGCGGGTCACCTGAATGTGATGGCGAAGGATTGCCCAGAACAGGTTTTTCTCATTTAAGGTCTCCCAGTCCGCACCCAGCAGGGCGGCGTGCTTTCCGGACACCTCCTGGGCAAAATACAAAAGAACAGAGGGCTTTACCCTGCCGAAGCAGTCTAAGTGAATGTCGGAAATTTCGAAGGTTTGGCGGTAAGGCTGTGTCATAAAATACCTCCCGGTTATTAATTAAGTTGACAGTTGACAATTATATTACAGGTACGATGATTATGTGCATCTATCGTACCACCACGTCATTGCGAGCCCCGGGCGGGGGCGTGGCAATCCGCATCCCCCAAATTGCATTTTTTGCAAAGGAGAACGGTTTGCCACAGGTGCTGACGCACCTTCGCAAAGACGTGGTTTTCGTTTGTTGCGCATATCTATCGTACCTTGTTAATAACCGTCAATTGTTAAAGTCAGTTCGATCTGCGTGCCTTCCCGGTAGAAAAACACCTGCGCAGACTGCTTTTGCAGTGTTTCCAGAAAGGAAGTCAGCTGGGCGGCGGTGGTAATGTCCTTGCCGTCTACCTGCAAAAGGATATCTCCGGGCAAAACGCCCTTGATCGCCGCGTCGCTGCCGTCCTCTACATCGGTAATATAGATCCCCTGGGGAAGATCCTGATACAGACACCAAAATTCCGGGATCTCCTGTCCATAGAACCCCAGGGGGAAATACACAGCATCTGCCGCTTTCCCGTTTCGGGAATCGGAGAAGCGCACAGGGGCAGTTTCCCCGGCAGTACTTTCCTGCAAAAACCGGAACAGCCGGATATTCATAAGACCCAGTGCGGTGGAAACGCCGCACAGGAAGATCACCAGCACCAGTAAAAAGGCAACGAGACCGCCCCGGTTTTTCGGCGGGCGGGTGGAGCCGGTCCGGTAGGTGTCCTGAGAAAAGTTGTAGTCTTGATCTGGGTTCATAAAAAACCTCTTTTTAAATGCAAAGTGTAAAATGCAGAATGCAGAATTGTGGTATCCGCTAACGCAGATATTATTTTAAATCATTTCCGAAGGAAATACCGAAATTTTCAATTTTCAACTTTCAATTTTCAATTGACCAGGGGTAGGGTGAAGGTAAATTCCGTTCTGCCGTCCTTGCTGGTAACGGAAATGTCCTCGCCGTGGCTGCAAATAATGGTCTTTACAATATACAGACCCAGACCCCAGCCGTCCCGGTTTTGGGAGCGGCTCTTGTCCAGCTTGTGGAAGCGATCGAACACCAGCTGGAGCTCCTCCGGGGGGATGGTCTGACCGTCGTTAAACACAGAAAAATAAATTTTATTCGAGCCCTCCCGAAGGGTAAGACCCAGCTGACCGCCGGGGGGACAGAATTTCACCGCATTGTCCACAAGATTGTAGACCACCTGGGTGATATAGTCCGGATTTGCGAAGGTATAGACCGGATGCTCCGGCATCTCCACCTGCACAGACAGCGCTTTTTCCGTGATCTTCTGTTCGAAGGTGATCAGCACCTGACCGGCACATTCTTCCATATCGAACCGGAGCTTTTTCTCCTCCGGGATGCCCCCCTGCTCCTGGAGCTGGGACACATCCAGCATACTGCGCACCAGACGGCTCAGGCGCTTGGTTTCGTCGGAAACCAGGCGCATATAATGGGGGTGTTTTTCCGGCGGGATCGTGCCGTCCAGCATACCGTCCACAAAGCCGGAAATGGTGGTCATAGGGGTTTTCAGCTCGTGGGAAACATTTGCCACGAATTCCTGCCGCTGATATTCGCTTTTTTGCAGGGAGGATGCCATATTGTTAAAGGCTAGGGCAAGCTCCTGCATTTCCTGAGAGGAATGGGGGTCGATCCGGGTGCGGGAGCTAAAGACCCCGTGACCGAAATCGCTTGCCACCCGTGCCATATCCCGCAAAGGCGCGCTGTGCCGGCGAACCAGCACAGTCATCAGCACCATACTGATCAGCACAGCAAGCAGTGCGGCGTATAAATAAATGGTAGACATTTTTCGCAGCACGCTAACGGTCTGGGAAATGGGCTTGGACAAGATCACAATACCAATGGTGCGGCCGGTCACATCTGCAATCGTCTGACCGACCACATAGCGGGTCTCAGAATACAGCCCGTCGATCACACCGGTGCTGGAAACAGCACCGGCAGAGAGGACCTTTTGCAGGTAGTCGCCGCTGATGGTCATTCCCTGATGGTTGCAGCCCAAAGGTGCATCGGAGCAAAGCAGCAGCCTGCCCCGGGTATCGCAGATCACCGCATCCGCACCGGAAACATTTCCTGCTAAGGATAAATGGATGAGAAAATCCCGGTCGGAAAGACTTCCTGCAGCGCCGTAAGCGGCAGCAAGATCACCGATGGCAGCGCCGTCAGATTGCAGATCGGCAAGCTCTTTGGAGGACAAATAGTCCTTGATCAGCACCTGAAAGGAAGCTCCTACCAGCAGCAGAGCCACCAACAGAATAATGGCAGCGGGATAAAATGTGCGGCTGAAGGCAGATTTCATAGTATCACCTGATTTGTGTTTTTCTTGTGCGGGCGGGGACGATCCATAATGTAGGGCGGGGGTTACTCCCGCCGTTACAAGGTTCGATGGCGCGGCAGGTTGGGACCAAGGCCTCGCCCTACGGTCAGCTACTATGCAAAAATCACAGAACTTCGAACTTATAACGCAAACTGCGAACATTAACATACATCATTAGCATAATTTAACCTCATTTGACCTTGTTTTCTTTACTATGCTACCGTATTTAACCGCAACTACCACCACAAAAATTTTTTAATGTCAGTAGTGCGGTAGTTTTTATGGTAGTTTCAATAATAAACTACCAAGGTTAGGGGGAGCAGTTTCCCCCTACCTCAGCTTGCCGCATACCAAGACCAAAACGACTTCGCATTGATACGAATTAGTTTACCGACCTTGATTTTCTTAAACGGCAAGTCGCTTTGTAAGTATCTGTAACAGCTGTTTTCGCTGATCCCTAAGATATTCATAATATCCGTCGGCTCAAGAAAAAGCTTGCCCTGATACTCAGCAGGACAAGCACCGACGGAGAAATCATTATCGTTCATAACGAACCTCCATATAGTGTACTGTCCTGCCCTAGTGGGATTTTCAGTTCCACCAGGCAGCGGCATCTACTAAGGGGATGCACCCTTTGTAGCTCTTGGGGTCAACAGAGCTGGGGTTTCAATCCGTCCGTTTTCTCCCTCACTACGGAAATTATTATAATCAAATCTGTGGGATAATTCAATATATGGGGAAAAAGTTTACATTTATATAACATAAGGCTAAGAAAACGAGTGTTCCAAATTACCGGAACACTCGTTTTTTGCTGTGTGGTGTAAACGACAGGATTTTCTTGCATTTGGTTTTTAATTGTGGTATCATTACCTTGCCACACAAACTTAATATTTCCCTATAAAATGGTGTGCATTTTTATTTTGGTAAAAATGCATGCTCGTTTTCGCATACCTTTTGTAGGGAAAGTGGAAGTTTGTGTGGCAACAAATGGAGCTGCGTTTTTCGGTGTGTAGCTCTGTTTGGGCTACACACTTTTTTATTTTATAGAAAGAGGTAAAAGTTATGGCATTTTGTAAAAATTGCGGAACAGATTTGAATGGGGCAAAATTTTGCCCTAACTGCGGCACGGCAGACGGAGATTTAGTCGTACAGCAGCCTAACTATGCAGCACCCCAAGGGAATACCCGTTTCGGCAGCTTGGACGAGATGGAAAAAATGCAACAGTATTTTGGCTCAAAGAAAGAAAAATACAACCACTTGGATGCGGTTATTGCCAAGCTCAAAAAGGAAAAGTCCAAGCTTAAGATTGGCTGGCTGGTGCTTGGTATTCTTATGGCTCTGTTAGTATGGAATATGGCAACAAACGGTATGCTGTGGATCGGCGTTGTTTTCTTTGCAGCAGTAGATTTGGGTATGTTTGCTATGTTTGTTATCACTAAGAAGAAGCAAAAGGAAAAGATCGCACAGTTACAGATCGAGCAGGCAACTGTTGCCACAGAGCTGAGTGATCACTACAAAGCATACGGCTACTGCCCTGTGGGTATCGAGTACACCGAGCCTTCCATTCTTTCTGCGATCAATGATGTAATACGCCAAGGTCGTGCTGATACACCAAAGGAAGCAATCAATATTCTGAAAGACGATATGCACAAGGAAAAGATGGAACAAGAAGCAAAGCGGACTGCGGATGCCGCACAAGCAACCGCAGCTTATGCAGCACAGGCTGCCTATTATTCCAAGGAATGTGCCCGTGCCGCCAGAAAGGCTGCTAACTATGCCGCTTTGGGATTTTGGCTGTAAAATATATAAGGAGTTGTTTGTGATGAAAAGAGTTTTAGCAATATTGCTGTGCATCGTAATAATGCTGTCTATGGTTGCCTGCGGTGGCAATCAGGGCAACACCGAGAACCCCAATAACAACCAAGGAAACGCTGGCGTGTCTAACGAACAGCCAAAAGGAGAACCCACCGATGAAGAGAAAAATGCAATAGGCTGCTATTCTGAAGCGGTTGATGCCTTAGAGAAGTTTGCAGAAACTGGCAGCTGGGCGAATTTGTCTTTTGACTGCCAAAAATTTGGTGTTGAATACGAGGGTGACAACTATATCATCGAAGGCACAGCTGCGGCACAGAAGTACTATGAGCTGATTGAAAGCCTGGATGTTGTGGACAAATGGGTAGGCTCAGAATACTTATCCCAATTTGCTGGAAATTGGGATCGGCAAGCCGTTTTGGATAGTTTTGTAATCTACAAAGATGTAAAGCTCAGCGAAAACTACACCTTCTACGATCCTGTCGGCAACACCGAGAACGGGTCGATAGCGTGGTATTACAATACGGACGGAAAGTTGGAGCAGGTCAGATGGGATAGCACAATTGGTGAGAAGTACCACTTGTATTCTTTCGTATTTGATCCTATCGAAATTGACCCCCTGCACTTGATGATGGAGGAATATGACCACCGAGCAGAACCCGTTGTCGGAGCTGACGGCAAAGTAACAGAAGTGAAAATTATCGGCGGCGGAGAAACAATGTTCCTTGCTAATCTTACTTACGGCAGTAACGGCAAAGTAAGTGCGGCTACAGTTACAGCTGCTGATGGCGACAAAGGAACTTTGACCTATTCCTACAACGA
The DNA here is from genome assembly GCA_045546835.1 of Faecousia sp. Taxonomy (GTDB): domain Bacteria; phylum Bacillota; class Clostridia; order Oscillospirales; family Oscillospiraceae; genus Faecousia. Next base: position 29,451 of record JAZQDL010000090.1, on the reverse strand, counting down.
TCAAAGCCAATTGGTAGAAGTTAGCTTTTCGAGCAATGGTTTGGTAGGGAATGTGTATTATGTAGAAGAAAACGGAACTAGATGGCTGTGTGCCAGCGACAGTTTTATCTACACCTACACATATAATGCCGATGGAACGGTTGCTACAAAAACATATTTGGGATACAGTCAGTGGTATACTGATCCTGTTCATTCCGTAGTAACCGAATATTCCTATGATGCAACAGGAAATTTGACTGGTGCCATCAGCAAAAGAAATTATAATTTGCAATCTTCCTTAAGTAATGACTATCCATTCTTATTTACAGATACCTATACCTTTACCTGCGATGAACAAGGCAGACCTGTATTGGCAATGATCACTAGCACGGATATAGTCCGCAGCGACACATATACTCAGAACACAGAAACCCCGAAAATCGAGGTTGAATGTGTTTACGGCGATCTGTATGTGTATAGCCCTGCCAAATAAACTGAACAACCGCTATGTACCGGACTGGTACATAGCGGTTTTCTTGTTTTGCTCCGATTTTGCTTATGTGTTCTATATTCTTATTGAAAACATAAGCGTTTGAGGAGGTGCAGGGGGAACTACCTGCCCCATGTATAAAGCGTTGCTTTATCTAGTGGGTTAGAGTTTCTCGGCAAAGCGAAGCAGCAGCTACGCCACGCCGAAAAACTGCGACCAATGACGGGAGCAGTTTATTGAAGTGGTGGAGCTGAGGCTAAACGGTGTCTATCGACCAATCCAGCCGCCGCCATATTGGGCGGCTGGGTTGGGTGATGGGCAGCGTGGTGAAGCTATGCCGTAGAAACGCTCACCCACATCGTTGCTTCCCAACGCTCCCTGTAAAAAGGAGATACCTATGGCTTATTGTATTATGCGTGTAGAGAAACGCAAACGACCAGCACTATACGGCTTGCAGATCGAAGCAAACCGCACAGCTGAAGATCACGAAAATGGACGGGATTTTTCCGCCAGCGACATTCAATGGGATTTGACCCCATTTAATATGTTTTTGGTCAAATCCGAAAACTGGAATAAAGCGGTAACGGCAGCACTTAAGGAAGCGGAAATACAAGAACGCAAAAATAGCGTGGTTGTGCTTGACGGTTTCTATGGAGCGTCCCCAGAGTGGTTCAAGGACAAGACCTTGGATGAAATCGTCAGCTATTTCAAAGATTGCCTTGCGTTCCACGAGCAAGCCTACGGCAAGGTCATCAATGCTGTTATTCATTTTGATGAAGCCACCCCACATTTAACTTGCCAATCATTGCCACTTATACAAGATGAAGACGGACGCACTCGTTTGTCTGCATTTGAAATAATGGGTGGCAAAAAGGACTATTGCCGCCGTCAAGATGAATTTTATGAGCAAGTGGGTAAACCTCGTGGAATGGAGCGAGGAGAGACCCAAGACCCAGCAAAAATCCGTGAGCACCTTACTGTTCAAGAATACAAGAATAAAAAGCTGGAAGAAGAAAATTTGCAGCTCCGAAAGCAAAGCTCGGAGCTGCAAAAAGAGTGCAAACTGCTACTTATGAAAAATCAGCAGTTGCAAGACATTAACCAATCTCTTGCCGATCAAGTGAAAGAGCCGTTCTTGCATTACTGTATGTTGGAATTTATTCGCAACGCAAAAGTGCGTGGTGAGCGTGGCGAGATCAAGCTTATAATTGACGGCTTCCAAGCGTATATGGCACGCAACCTTGAACAGCTCCGTGCCAAGTGGGAGCAGCAGTTGCTGCCCAACTACTATCCACCACAAGAGGAAGAACTCAATCTTGAGAAGGAGCTTTTTCACGAAAGAGAATACGAAGAAGAACTCGAATACGATGACCGTGAGCGTTAAACTGTCATCCGCAGAGCTTCCGTGTCTATAATAACATCCTTATTTGTTATTTCTCCGTCAATGCAGATACCGTCAATATCACGGCAGCGAGACAGGGCGGTGTAGAGCTGCCCTGCAGCAAAAAAACCAGGAACAACCACTATTGCGTCAAAAGTGCAGCCTTGGCACTTATGCACGGTGAAGGCATAAGCCAGCACTACGGGTAGCTGCTCGTATACGCTGCCTCCCGGCAGCGTAAATCTCTTACGGCGAACAACGGCAATCGTGCCGCTGTCAAACAGTACCCGTATGCTGCTGTCGTTCACCTTGAGTATTGTGCCAAGACTGCCATTTTTATATTTGCGGTCATTGACGATAGTCATTATTCGCATACCTTCTGTAAGGTGCAGAACTTTTGGACAGGGCAATTCTGTGTTCGGATCAAGCTCAGTCGGCGTGCTTGCTCGGAACACAGCTATTTCTTGATCCTCGAACCTCTCAAGAGCTTCACGATTGTATTTTTCTACATCTTCATTTTTGGGGCAGATATAAACTGCTCGGTCATCTGTGAATGGAGCACAATTCAAATTGAACCACTGCACAGCGTCAAGGCTACCATACTTGAGAGCCGTTAGTTGATCGGCAAGCTCGCCGTCCTCTTGGCGAAAGTTGTATTTAAGTACAATAGATTGAAAATCAAGCTCACGCCACAGATCGGAGTGAAAAGCATATATCCCATTGGCTTGAGGGTAGAGCTGGCGGAGCTGCTCTCTGTCCTCGGGTGTGCACACGGGCTGGAGCTGCCCAAAGTCACCCAGCACGATAATTTGGATGTGCTTGTGCTCCAGCTCCTCAATGTGCTGGAGTATGGAAATCACTTTTTCAAATATATCAATTCTGAGCATACTCACCTCGTCGATTATGAGCCGCTTTGCGGTCATCAGCGACGGGGGTATATTGGTAGGTGTTTCTTTTGCCTGCACCTCGTTCAGCAGACCAAACGCCTTGTGAACGGTCTCTCCGTCAATATGAGAAGCGGCCAAGCCTGTGGGTGCAACCACCAGTGTGCTGCTTCGCTCGCTGGGCGACAGCCCTTGGAGGTAACTTTTTATAAGCTGGGTTTTGCCCGTGCCGCCCGTTCCAACAATTCGGACATTCCGACTTGTTGACCGTAGCTCGCTTAGAGCATTGTCATAATCCTTGGGTGTGGCGTTGTCCACTTCTTGCCTGTATAGAGTAAAAAGCTCATATCCTACTGGGTCTTTGAACGAAGGTGCTGCCACTTTATCCCTTAAGCTCTCTGTTGTTGTAATATTTGTCGGTTTTGTTCCGCTGAGAACTCGCCGCACAGTTGGCTTACTGCAATTCATTTGCTTTGCGATAGCAGATACCGAAAGTCCGGTATCTGCAAACTGCCAAATTGTGCGGTCTCGTTCTCGCTTTTTTTCTTGGGCTTGGTCTTTAACAATTCGCTCAATGGTGCGTTGACTGATATGTGGGAACATCTCTACTATATCCACAATGCGGTTGCCGTCATCATAAAGGGCGGCAATCAGCTTTTCTTGTCCTATGCGGTCAATCCGTCGCTGGGTGCGTGCTTCTTGTTCCTTGATGTTGTGTCCAATCCGCAGCTCGTCCACCTCCGTAGAGGTGATACCCAGTGTGTTAATAATGGTTTGATTTGTCAGCCGATAGCCACCAGCGGCGTTCACCGTGCGTATGGTGGAGCTGACGATCTCCACCGCAAGCGGCTCAGTAAATCGCTGGTTGATTGCCATTGTCATTTCCTGTGCCTGCTTGCGTGTATGTATGACGCACAGCGTACAGTAGTAAATAAAAATAAAATCTCTCCGCTTGGCTTCAAGGTCGTAGCCCCGTTTCCGTGCCCACACCTTGAGCCAATTTTTTCTGTCCGTCATTACATTTCGTGTCTTTTTGTCTGTTTTCATTAAAATTTGTCCTTTCTCTAAAGTATGGAACAAGTGTTCCTATTGATACTTTATGAGAAAAGCAAACAAATTGACGGTTTACATAAAATATTTATCGTCAACCGTACATCTGATATAAATTCTACCACAATAATGGTGTCCAAACAAAAAATGTTTATAGAAAGGATGGTTTTCAATGGACACCACAAATTATTGTATTAAAAAAGTTAGCAAAACTGAGTGTGAAAGCATACTCAACAAACACCACTACCTTGGCAAACAGGGGTATTCTTTCCGCTGCGGAAAGAATTATGGCTTATTCAAGAAGGACACGCTGATCGGCGTTGCTGTGTTCCACGGCGTGTCAGCTTGGGAGACGGTCAAAGGAGCTTTTGGTTTGCAAAACAAGGAGCAAAAGGGTTTTTGGGAGCTTGGGCGGCTCGCCATTGATCCCGAGCATAATGAAAAAAATCTTGGCTCGTGGTTTGTTGCTAAATGTATCAAACTGCTGCGGAGCGAAGCGGAGGTTCGTGCAATCATTTCCTATGCAGATACGGATTTCCACACGGGCGGTATCTATCAAGCATTGAATTTCAAATACTGCGGCTTGACTGCTCCCAAAAAGGACTTTTGGGTAAAGCAAGATGATGGTACATACAAAAAGGCTTCAAGAGGAGCGTCAAGTAAAAACTCAACTGGCGAATGGAGACCTCGCAGCAGAAAACATAGATATGTGCTGGTGTATGACAAAAAACTTTCCCTCAAGTGGAAGCAAGAACCCTACCCCAAAAATCAGACCCTGTAAGAAATCGGCTGTGCCGGAAACGGCACAGCCCACCTAAAAAATGAAAGGACAATAATACTATGAGAAAAAAGACTATGACTACAACCCACAAGAGCGACAAAGTAAAGTATCGCTATGAAATCCAAAAGGCGGAGAATGTCCGCATTATCCGTATGTCAACCGCTGACGGCTTTGACGGTGCGGGCGAATGTGAAATTGTAATTGCCAAGCACGATTGGTATTATCTTGCTTTTCCCGATATGGGTACAGCAAGCCCTGCCTTTGCCGACCTCCGCAGCTATGAGTGTGTGTCCAATCTCGTCCACGCCGCTGGATTTTATCACCCCGATACGGAAGCAATCACCCTCGCAATTTTGGAGGTAGCCAAAAGTGGATTTTGAGAAAAAGCACATAACAAAAGGAACGGATTTTTATACTATGGAAAATTTTGATAATGATTATGGCTGTGCATTTTGGGTCGAAGCCTTCATAAGGGCAGTTTTGCAGCGTGCAAATGTTCACGCAACGGAAATCTATGTGGAAGATATGGACGAGACCGACATTTTTCTTCGTGTAAAGGAACTGGGCACAGATAGCAGAAAGCAGATTGAAACGAGTTATACCATTCGATATTTTGACGATGATATGGCAAAGGGCTATCTGCTGTTGTTATATGTTCTTTATCGGGACGGGGATTTTTGTAGTGAACGGCTGGGTATTGGCGTATGCAAAATTGAAGGCGGCAATACATATCAGTGTGATCTTGTGGAGAGATAAGGAAAACGCACCGAAAACGGTGCGTTTTCTTTTTGCTATTCTGCAATTAGGTTGTCAAATATGCTTTCGGACAGATCTATTGTGGTAATATCTATATCTTTGAAAGTCTCATTTAGAAAATCTCTGATTTCTGTTCTGTCGTCATCGTCGTGCCAATATACTGCGGTGGTGGTGTTGGGTCGCTTGCCTTCCTCTACAAAATAATGACCGCAATTTGCAGATACCCTAAGGGGGCTAACTCCCCCATTTATACATATAGATATAAAGGTATGACGCAAATCGTGTAGGCGAATTTCGGGCAACGGCTCGAGTTTTTGAATTTTTCTGACCTTATCACACCTTACCCTAAGCTCCTTGAACCGCTTGGAAACCTTACCTGGCCTTGGCAATTCGCCGCATACAAGGTTCATTTTTGTTCTATACACATAATCGTCGGGCAACGGCTCATAGCCGAGGATTTCTGCCTGCTGTTCTTTAACTTTCAATAAAAGCTCGGCAAGGGCGTCGGAAATGACGGAGTACCGCTGTCTGCGTTCTTGTCGGTTTTTTCCGTTGTCTTTTCCGTTTTTAGGAACTTTGATAACCGTATTAGAACCTGCTTGCATTCGCTGCTGTGCAACATCTATGAGTTTATTTTCAAAATCTATATCTTTCCACCTCAAGCCGCACAACTCACCACGCCGCAGACCCGACAGGGCAGGTATGGCAAAAAGGCAAAACACAGAGTAGTCTTTTTCGCAATGGGTGATATACCACAAGAAGTACTTGATACTTTCTATGTCCAATATTTTAGCTTCAAAATCTTCGATCTCACCCACATCTGCGTCAATGACCACATTTTCTTTTACGCCGTATTTTTTGCCCTTCTTCATAAACTTCCATATATCTTTCATATGGGTCTTATATTTTTCTATCGTGTTGTTGCCGAGTGCTGTTTCATAGACATCATTAGGCGTTCTGCACCAATCAAAAAAGGCTTCGATTGCCAGCGTATCAATCTTCCGGACATCGGTATCTCCAAAGTAGGCAATCATACGCCTTTCTTGATTTTTCTTTTGTGCTGCGTATGAAGCACCCCAATTTTTGCTATACATCGCGTTGTAGTCTGCAACGGCTTCTCTAAAGGTAACCTTGCCAGCTACCCTTGACACCTTGTGGGTTTCTTTTTCCTTGTCGTTTGCTCCTTTGTATGCCTTGGCTTCTCGCAATGTGTCAAATATTTTTTGCGTCTTACATTGCTTTTGTACGATTGCACCCGTCTTTTTGTCTACTCTCGGCTGTCTGCCGAGATCAATCACAACAAGATATTTGCCGTCTTTAATACGCTGCTTAATACCTGGATATTCCGTTGCTTTATACTCGTCTTTCCGTGCCATAGTTAAAAACTCCTCTCTTTTTATCCTTTAGGTAGTTATTTGGTAGTTTTTCTATTTCCTATGGCTATATAATAACAAAAAAGTGCTTGAAACTCAAGCACTTTTTTATCATATAGATTTTATAGGACTTCGAACTTATAGCCAACGCCCCAAACGGTTTTCAAATTCCATTTTTCGGAAACGCCCTCCAGCTTTTCCCGCAGGCGCTTTACGTGTACATCCACAGTCCGGGAGTCGCCGAAATAGTCAAAGCCCCACACATCGTCCAGCAGTTGATTGCGGGTGTAGACCCGGTTGGGAGAGGAGGCAAGGTAGAACAGCAGCTCCATTTCCTTTGGGGGTGCGTCTACGGTCTTGCCGTCCACAGTCAGGGAGAAGGCGTCCATATCGATCACCAGCTTGTCAAATACCAGCCGCCGGGCGGGGGGCTCGGCAGCAGAGCTGCTGCTGCGGCGCAGAACAGTCTCGATCCGGGCTAGGACCTCCCGCATTTCAAAGGGCTTTGTGATATAGTCGTCTGCGCCGGATTTCAGGCCTGCCACCTTGTCGTCGGTTTCCGACTTGGCGGTGAGCATAATCACCGGGGTCTGGCTCTCTGCACGGATGGTCTTGCACACAGCCCAGCCGTCCATTACCGGCATCATCACATCCAGAAGCACCAGGTCCGGATGGATGGCACGGAATTTGGTGAGCGCCTTGCCACCGTCGGCGGCGGTGGTGACCGCATAGCCTTCCTTTTCCAGATACATTTGCAGAAGATCCCGGATGTTCTTATCGTCCTCTACTACTAAAACAGAAATCGCCATAAGGGTGTCCTCCTGATCATCGTTTTCTTTTATTATAGTACAAAAATTCCGTTTGGGGTGAACTTTTTGTAAAGAGTTGGCATTAAATTTCCGTAAGCCTAAGTTTCCCTTGAATTTATTGGCAAACAGAGGTATGATAGAAATTGAAAATTGAAAGTTGCAAATTGAAAATTTCGGTATTTCCTCCGGAAATGATTTTAATAATAGCGAAGGGACGGAAAACCTGTCCCCTACAACAAGCTATCATACTTTGTCAATAATTTTCAATTTTCAACTTTCAATTTTCAATTCAAAAGGAGCGGATATTTTATGTTTATAGAATTTCTAAAGGCTGTGCTGTTTGGCATCGTGGAGGGCATTACGGAATGGCTGCCCGTTTCCTCCACAGGACATATTATTCTTCTGGACGAGTTTATCAAGCTGAGAATTTCCCCGGCGTTTTACGATATGTTTGAGATCGTCATTCAGCTGGGCGCAATTCTTGCGGTGATCGTGCTGTTCTTCCACAAGCTCAATCCCTTCTCGGTCAAAAAGACCGCCCAGCAGAAGAAGGACACCTGGCAGCTTTGGTTTAAGGTGGTTGCGGCGGTGATCCCCTCGGCGGTGATCGGTTTACTGCTGGATGATCCCATCGACAGCTTCCTGCGGGGTACTTCTGTAATGGGTACCAGCCTGAACGCCATCGTCGTGGCGGCTGCCCTGATCCTTTACGGCATTGCCTTTATTGCGGTGGAAAAGAGAAACGGCGAAACCGGCTTTAAAATTACGGATGTAAACCAGATCACCTATAAAACTGCCTTGCTGATCGGCGCATTCCAGTGTCTGAGCATCATTCCCGGTACATCCCGCTCCGGCGCTACCATTCTGGGTGCGATCTTATTGGGCGTTGCCCGTCCTGCCGGTGCAGAATTCTCCTTCTTCCTTGCCATCCCCACAATGCTGGGCGCAAGCGCGCTGAAGCTAGTAGATTATCTGCTGGAGGGGGTGCAGGCAACCGGCACGGAGATCGGCGTGCTGATCGTTGGCTGTGTGGTGTCCTTTGCAGTGAGCCTGCTGGTAATTAAGGGCCTGATGGAGTATGTGCGCAAGCACAGCTTCTCCGCCTTCGGCATTTACCGGATCGCCCTGGGCGTGCTAGTGCTCGGCTATTTTGCAATAAAAGCAATACTATAAATGTAGGGCGGGGGCTCTGCTCCCGCCGCTAAACCGCTCTGTTATCGACGGCGGGAGCAGAGCCCCCGCCCTACTGACTGAGGAGAAAAGCTATGGAATTTATTTTGAAAAATTTGATAGTCTTTCACAATTAATTCTATTGTCGATATGTTGCTTCGCAACTCGATATATCCCCGTTGGGATTCGATATGTTGCCTGGCGGCAACGAGTACGATATAAATCCCCTCTCGCGCCGCAGCGCATATCGAGTGCATAGCACATATCGAGCGCGTCAGCGCATATCGAAAATCCTGCAAGGGATTTATATCGACAATAAAAAAGAGATGTCTTGCGACATCTCCTTTTTTATTATTATCTTACGTACTCGATAACCACACGGCGGTTGGGCTCAGTGCCAACGGAATAGGTGGTGATCCGGTCGGTTTCCTGCAGAGCAGAGTGGATCACATGGCGCTCGTAGGCATTCATCGGCTCCAGGGTGGTGCGGCGGTGGGCTTTGAGCACCTGCTGTGCCTTCTTTTCGGCATAGCGGCGCAGGGAATCCTCCCGCTTTAGGCGGTAAGCCTCTGCATCCACATTGATCCGCACGTGGTCTTCAATGCCCCGGTTGACGGAGTAGTTTGCCAGGTGCTGAATGGCATCCAGGGTGTCGCCCCGGCGGCCGATCAGGTAGCCCAGATGCTCGCCAACCAGCTCTACCAGATAAGTGTCGTCGTCCTCCTTATAAGCCTGGGGAACGGCATCGGAGCCCATATGCTCCAAAAGACCCTTGATGAAGGTCTCGATCTTTTCCTGCACAGAACCAGGCTCGGCGGGAACATAGTCCCGCTGGACCTTGGGTGTGGCAGGCTTTTCAGCCTTGGGTGCTTTCTTGGGAGCAGGCTTTTCCGCCTTAGGCTCAGCCTTGGGCGCTTCCACCTTTGCTTCTGCCTTGGTTTCTTCCGGCTTCTTTGCCTTGGGCTTGGAGCGGGAAGCAGAGCCCAGGGCAGACTTGGGCTTGGGATCGGGTACTTCATAGGTCACTTCGACCTTTGCCGGCTGTGCGCCAATGCCCAGGAAACCGGACTTGGCCTGGCTGAGAACCTGAACGGAAACACTGTCCCGGTCCAGACCCAGCTGATTAAGGGCAGCCTCGATCGCCAGATCAATGGTCTTGCCCGTGGTGATGATGGTCTTTTCCATTTTAATTATTCCTCCGCGCTGCCGGATGCATAACGGTTCGGATCGTAAGCCCGGCCCTTGCAGAAGGGACGGCTGGGATCACCGGACAGAGCATCAGGTTCAGCTTTTTCCTCTTGTGTCAAAATTCCTTTTTTGGCGGCATATTCCTTTGCGGCTTCCCGTTTGGCTGCCTCCTGCTCCCGCTTTTGCGCCTGCTGGAGCTTCTTTTTGCTGGTGTTTTCGGTGATGCCGTCGGGATTTGCAGCCCGCTTTTCGGCGCGGATGCGCTCCTTTTCAGCGGCGATCGCGTCCGCTTCAAGTGCCTTTTGCAGGCGCTCTGCGTCCTCGGCATCGTAGATGGCACGGTACTTCTTGGTCAGGATCACATCGATCACTGTGGAAATAACGCCCTGCACGATCCAGTACAGACAGATGGCTGCCGGGAAGCTAAAGCCGATCCACAGGGAGATCAGGGGCATTGTAAACATCATTGTTTTGGTTTGCTGGTTTGCCTGAGAGTTCTTGGCGGTCTCCTTATCCTGCAGACCCCGCTCGTCGGTGACCAGAGAGTTGTTCATTCTCTGGGAGATGAGCATACTGACAAACTGAGAGCCGGCAGAGAGAACAGGCAGCAAAAATGCGCCGATGTTCGCCCAGCTGTAGGCATCCCATTTGGTGAAGTTAAAGGTGGGGACCTTTGCAAGGTCAATGCCCAGGAAGGTGAAGTTGATACCCTCCAGGGTGGCAGGATTGGTGACGATGTCCTTAAGCTTGTCCGCAAACTGGGGGATCAGGGGAGCGGCGATCATCTGATCGTAGTAGGCATTGTCAGTGAAGAACTGACCTGCGCCTTCCTTTACAACAGCGACGATCTGCTGTACAACCTCTGTGCTTTCGTGCAGCATATATTGGATAGGCTGCTGGACAACGCGGTACAGAGGGAACATCAGAAGCAGCGGCACAAAGCTCCAAAGGCAGCCGCCGGTCATAGAGATGCCCTCTTCTTTGTAGAGTGCCTGAATTGCCTGGCTTTGCTTGGTCTGGTCATCGGGATATTTTTCCTTGATGGCATTCAGACGGGGGCTCAGGCGGGACATTTTCATTGTGCTGCGCTTGCCCTTTGCGGTGGCAGGCAGCAATATCAGCTTCACCAGAATACCAAACAGGATCAGCGCTAAGCCGTAGTTGGTGGTAAGCTGATACAGCAGGGACATCAGGTAGCCGAAGGGCACCCGGATGATGTCCGAAAAACTGAATGCAAGAATCATTCGTATTCCTCCATAGTGTTATGGTACGGGGTCGTAGGGGTCCCTTTTGCTAAAGGGATGGCAGCGGCAGAGCCGTTTTACGGCAAGCCAGCCGCCTTTTAAAGCCCCGTATTTACAGATGGCTTCGTGTGCGTAAGCGGAACAGGTGGGCGTAAATCGACAGCTTGCGGGTCTGTAAGGAGAGATGGCACGACGGTAAAAGCGGATGATGAGAAGAAGGACCTTTTTCATACATCCTCCGTAAGCAAAATACCTGCTTTTTCTGCCAAAGAAAGGTATGCGTTTTCAAGCTCAGAGAATTTGGCGCGGATGCACCGGCTTCTTGCCACCACAACAATATCCCAGCCGGGAGCGAATTTGCCTTCGTTGAGCCGGTAAACCTCCCGCAGACGGCGGCGCACCCGGTTGCGGACCACGGCGTGTCCCAGCTTTTTGCCCACAGTAACACCCACCCGATTGCAGTCGGTGCGGTTGCGTTTGGCATAGAGGACCAGATGTCCGTTTGCAAAGCCGGAGGTGGCATAAAGCCGCCGGAATATGTGGTTGAGCTTTAACGCGCTGGAAAATTTCATAAAAATCTCTCCAATTTGGAATTTTGTGTCATTGCGAACCAGTGCGCACACTGGTGTGGCAATCTCCTCAAAATCCAGAAACACTCATTACGCAAAACATCAGGACAGCCGAGGAAAATAAAGCTTCCTCTTCTCAGCGAGAGATTTTTTCGCAGATCAACATTTGAAGGCCGCAGACATACTTTGTGTATTTCAAGGCCTTCAAAGGGAAGATATGCGGAAAAAGATCCGCTGAGGGTCCCAAATAAAAAGGGGGCGGGGCGAAAAATCTTTCGCCCCGCATTTCTCCCGTTTCGCTCTGAGCGATCAATGCTGCAATTTAGCTTTCCTGATATTACGCTCAGGCAGACAGGACCTTACGGCCCTTGGCACGGCGGCGGGCAAGAACCTTGCGGCCGTTGGAAGTAGCCATTCTCTGACGGAAACCGTGAACCTTGGAACGATGACGCTTGCTAGGCTGATAGGTACGCTTCATAATTTAGTACACCTCCTGTCAAAATCACTTATGCTCGACAGCCCGTAATGGACCGCAGCAACACATAGTTAGCGACTATAAAAAGTCATGCTAAAGCATTATAACCGAAAAATCCATTCAGGTCAACAACTTTTTTTCAAATTCACAATTGACAATGGACAATGGACAATTAGGTCGCAGGTACGATGGTTGCACGCAACCACCAAATCACTATGTCTTGCACATTGCAAAGGTTGAAAATTACAATCATTTAACCAAAGGGTAAAATAATTGTTGACAGGGGAAAATATTTGTGCTATCCTATATTTAACCAGAAGGTTAAATGAGCCACAGGAGGCGATATTATGGGAATGCAAAACACGCTCAAGGCCCTGTCCGATCCCATCCGCAGAGAAATACTGGAAATGCTGAAAGCCGGGCGGCTTTCCGCCGGTCAGATCGGGGAGCATTTTCCCGTCAGCGGCGCAGCGATTTCCAAGCATCTTTCCGTACTGAAGGATGCGGACCTGATCCGGGATGCCCGGGAGGGGAAATATATTTTCTATGAGCTGAACACCTCTGTTTTAGAGGAAGTTATGCTCTGGCTGGTTGGCTTGAAAGGAGAAGAAAAATGATTAAAAAGAATTTGAAGGTTTTGATCGTTACCTCTGTGATTATTTTGCTGCCGATCCTGGCGGGCGTTATTTTGTGGAATCAGCTACCGGCGCAGATGCCCTCCCATTGGAACGCATCCGGTGAAATAGACGGCTGGAGCAGCAAGGCCTTTACGGTGTTTGGTATGCCTTCTATCTTGCTTGCTGCCCAGTGGCTTTGCGTTTTGGGAACGGCTGCCGACCCCAAGAAAAATAACCACCCGGATAAGATCCTGCACCTGGTTTTATGGATCATTCCGGTGCTGTCTGTGTTGCTCCACACATTGACCTACGCCACGGCAATGGGCATTGCGGTTCGGGTGGAAGTGGTGATGCCGGTATTTATAGGACTTCTCTTTGCTATCATCGGCAATTACCTGCCCAAGTGCAAGCAGAATTACACCATCGGCATTAAGATCCCCTGGACCCTGAACAGCGAGGAAAACTGGAACAAGACCCACCGGTTTGCCGGCTGGCTGTGGACCGCGTGCGGCATTGTGATTATGCTCACCGGCTTTTTCGGCGGCTTCTGGATCTTTTTCGGAATTACCCTGTTGATGGTTTTGGCACCCTTTGCCTATTCCTATATCCTCCACAGAAAAGGAATTTAAAATTAAGAATCAGGTCGCAGATAAGATAGTTTTGCGTAGGGCGGCGGCTTGCTGCCGCCGTTCGGCATTAAGAAGACTCCCAGCGGCGGGAGTAAACCCCCGCCCTACAATCATTTTGCATTTTGCACTTTGCATTAAAAAAGGACTGCCACCCGGCAGTCCTTTTTATCACTCTTGATTTCTGCGCTTCATCAGCTCACGCATACGGATGGCGTGGTCCAGCTGGCGCTTGCGGATACGCAGGCTCTTTGGGGTGCATTCCAGCAGCTCATCGTCTGCCAAAAACTCCAGGCACTGCTCCAGACTCATCACCTTGGGGGTGATCAGCCGGATGGCATCGTCCGAGCCGGAGGCGCGCATATTGGTCAGCTGCTTGCGCTTGCAGACATTAACGGTCATATCCTCGTTGCGGCTGCAGATGCCAACCACCATACCTGCATACACCGGTGTGCCTGCGCCGATAAACAGCGCGCCACGCTCCTGGGCAGCGCCCAGACCGTAAGCCACTGCCTCGCCGCTTTCGTGGGCAATGAGCGAGCCAGTGAGCCGGCGCTCAATTTCGCCCTTCATAGGCGCATAGCTGTCCAGCACCGAGGACATAATGCCCTCGCCCCGGGTATCGGTGAGGAACTCACTCCGGTAGCCGAACAGACCCCGGGAGGGAACTAAGAACTCCAGACGGTAGCGGCTGCCCATGGGGGTCATACTTAAAAGGTCAGCCTTCCGGCGGCCCATTTTTTCGATCACCGCGCCCATACATTCCTCGGGAACATCGGCTACCATCCGCTCGATGGGCTCGCAAAGCTTGCCGTCGATCTCTTTGGTCAGCACTCTGGGGGTGGATACGGAGAATTCGTAGCCTTCCCGGCGCATAGTCTCCATCAGGATAGACAGGTGCATTTCGCCACGGCCTGCCACATTAAAGGAATCTGTACCCTCTTCCGTAACGTGCAAAGAAACATCCTTCAGAAGCTCCTTTTCCAGCCGGTCCCGGAGGTTTCTGGAAGTGACAAATTTGCCCTCCTTGCCGGCAAAGGGAGAGTCGTTGACGGCAAAGGTCATTTCGATGGTGGGGTCGGAGATCTTCACAAAGGGCAGCGGCTCAATGGCGTCGGGCGCACACAGAGTTCTGCCGATGGTGATGTCTGCCATACCGGAAAGGGCCACAATTTCGCCTGCGGAAGCTTCGGTGATGGGGGTCTTGCCCAGACCGCTGTATTCATACAGAGCAACCACCTTGCCCTTTGTTTTCAGTTCAGGATCGTGGAAGTCGCAAATGGTGACCTCCTGATTGACCTTGATCGTACCCCTCTCCACACGGCCCACCGCAATTCTACCTACATATTCATTATAATCAATAGAGGATACCAGCAACTGCAAGGGCTCGTCCTTGCTGCCGGAGGGCGCGGGGATATAGTCCACAATGGTGTCAAACAGGGGGATCAGGTCTGTGCCCAGCTCGTCGGGGGAGTAAGAAGCTGTTCCCTGTCTGCCGGAGCAGAACACAGTGGGGGAGTTGAACTGATCGTCGGTGGCATCCAGGTCCAGCAGAAGCTCCAGAACCTCGTCCACTACCTCGTGAACCCGGGCATCGGGCTTGTCCACCTTGTTGACAGCCACGATCACCTTGTGACCCAGCTCCAGCGCCTTACCCAGCACAAAACGGGTCTGGGGCATCGGGCCTTCGGCTGCATCCACCAGCAGAATAACGCCGTTGACCATTTTCAGAATGCGCTCCACCTCGCCGCCAAAATCTGCGTGGCCGGGGGTGTCCACAATGTTGATCTTGTAATCCTTATACTGCACGGCGGTGTTTTTGGCGAGGATGGTGATACCACGCTCCCGCTCCAGGTCGCCGGAGTCCATAACCCGCTCCACAGTGGCTTGATTTTCCCGATAAATACCGCCCTGCTTGAGCATTTCGTCAACCAGGGTAGTCTTGCCGTGGTCAACGTGGGCAATGATGGCGATATTGCGGATATTTTCCTGTACTGCCATAATAGCATCCCTTTCCTTTGTAGAAATCTTCACTAACTTTAAAATATAACACAGATAAAAGAGAAATTCAATGTTTTTATAATTGAAAATTGAAAGTTGAAAATTGAAAATTATATTGTAGGGGCGGTGCAGTGCGCCGCCCGTCGCAATCTCCATACGATTGCGCCTTGGTATCCCGGAGATCGCCACAGGTTCTTGCACGCATACGCGTCCGACTGGCATTAAAATATGGGATACCCCGTTGGGGTATCCCATATTTTGGTGCCGCTGACCGGAATCGAACCGGTACGGATTTTACTCCGAGGGATTTTAAGTCCCTTGTGTCTACCTATTCCACCACAGCGGCAAATGTGTTTTCATTATGCTATCATATTTCCCGGCAATCGTCAAGTCTGCCTAAGATTATATTTTTACCTGCTTTGATAAGGGCATAATGGGGCGTGTCACAAAATAGTTACAAAAAATTTCAAAAATGGGTTGTAAGTTTGCAAAAAATGATGTAAAATAGTAGGACTGATAAAATGCAGATGCTATGGACATATAGATAATTGGAGGTTTCATTATGGAAAAACCCATTGTACTTGTGATTATGGACGGCGTTGGCAAGGGCGACGGCGGCAGCGGCGATGCTGTTGTGGTTGCCAAGACCCCCACGCTGGATCATCTTTTGAACACCTGCCCCCATACTTACCTGAAGGCTCACGGCACTGCTGTCGGTCTGCCCTCCGATGAGGATATGGGCAACTCCGAGGTTGGTCACAACGCCCTCGGCTGCGGTCAGGTCTATTCTCAGGGCGCAAAGCTGGTAGGCGAGTCCATTGAAAATGGCTCTCTGTTTGCATCCAACACCTGGAAGGCGCTGGTTGCAAACGCAGAAGGAAAGGCGATGCACTTTTTGGGCCTGCTGTCTGACGGCAATGTCCACTCCAACATCCACCAGCTGATCGCCCTTTTAAAGCGGGCAAAGGCTGAGGGCGTGAAGAAGGCATACTGCCACATCCTGCTGGACGGCAGAGATGTTCCCGCTACCTCCGCACCGGAGTATGTAGCGATGCTGGAAGAAGTCCTTGCTGAACTGAATAACGATGGCTGCGATTATGCCATCGCCTCCGGCGGCGGCCGTATGCAGGTGACAATGGACCGTTACGAAGCCAACTGGGGTATGGTGGAAAATGGCTGGCGCACCCACGTTCAGGGTCAGGGCCGTCAGTTTGCATCTGCACTGGAAGCCATCGAAACCTACCGTGCCGAAACCGGCTGTATCGACCAGGACCTGCCTGCCTTTGTGGTGGCAAGAAACGGCGAGCCTGTGGCAAAGATCGCAAACGGCGACTCCGTGATCCTCTTTAACTTCCGGGGCGACCGGGCACAGGAAATTTCCCTTGCCTTCGACCGTAAGGATTTCGACAAGTTTGACCGGGGCGATTACACCGGCGTGAAGTTTGCCGGTATGCTCCAGTACGATGCAGACTTGAACATTCCCGAAAACTATCTGCTGCAGCCCCCGGTGATCACCAATACCCTGACTGAGGTCCTGTGCGCTGCGGGCATTACCGAGTATGCCGTGTCCCAGACCCAGAAGTACGGTCATGTGACCTATTTCTGGAATGGCAACCGCTCCGGCAAGGTGGACGAAGCACTGGAGGTCTACGAGGAGATCCCCTCCGATGTGATCCCCTTTGAGCAGGCACCTGCGATGAAATCCAAGGAGATCACCGAGAAAATGGTGGAGGCAATGGCATCCGGAAAGTTCCAGTTCCTGCGCTGCAACTACCCCAACGGCGATATGGTGGGTCACACCGGCGTTATGGATGCAGTTGTGTACGCAATGGAATGCGTGGACAGCTCCCTGAAGGCAATTCTGGAGGCTGCTGACAAGTACGGCTACACCGTGCTGATTACTGCCGACCACGGCAACGCAGACCAGATGACCGAAGAAAAGAAGGGCAAGATTTCTGTCAGAACCGCCCACTCTTTGAACCCTGTACCCTTTATTATTTATGATAAAGACAAGACCTGGACTGTGAAGGAAGGCAGCTATGGCCTTGCCAATGTTGCGCCTACAGTTGTAAAAATGATGGGTCTGACCGCCCCCGATTGCTGGGAAGAAAGCATTATCTAAACTTAGGGCACCTCTAAAAACTACCCTTTTGCGATTTGGGCGCATCTTTTACCCCAACTTTTCATTTTGAAAACACCGCAATACACAAAGTATTCCGATATTTTCAAAACTTAATTTGGTGCAAAATCTACTGCCCAAATCATCAAAAAATAGTTTTTACAGGATGCTTTTAATGTAGGGCGGGGGCTTGCTCCCGCCGAGAATACCCCCCTTAATGTAGGGCGGGGGTTCTACTCCCGCCAACAATACCTATATTGATCTAGGAGGAAACAAGTTATGATTCGTCACGATACTGAAAACGGAAGCGTCAATGTAAGCGCAAGTGTTTATGTGGACATTGCAGGCACTGCCGCATCCAACTGCTTCGGCGTGAAGGGTATGGCTGCCCGTTCCGTCAAGGACGGCGTCTATCACCTGCTTCGCAAAGAATCTATGGGCAAGGGCGTCCGTGTGGAATTCCACGAGGACGGTGCGATCTCTATCGATCTGCACATTATGGTGGACAACGGCGTTAATCTCAACGCAGTGGCAAATTCCATCATTTCTGAGGTCCGCTATGTGGTCACCCAGACCACCGGCACAGAAGTCCGGGCAGTGAATGTCTATGTGGACTCTATGAGCATCGGATAATTGGAGGTAACGGTAAGTGCGTCAAACGATTAACGGAGCTGATTTCCGCAGACTGATGATCAGCGCGGCAGCTTCCATAGAAATAAACAAACAGAAGCTCAATGAGCTTAACGTGTTCCCTGTGCCGGACGGCGACACGGGCACCAATATGTCTATGACCATCAACGCAGCGGCAAACGACCTGCGTAAGGCAGAAGACCCTACCCTGGAAAAAGCGGCAGCGATTTCTGCTTCCGCAATGCTCCGGGGTGCAAGAGGTAACTCCGGCGTGATATTGTCCCTGCTGCTGCGGGGCATTTCCAAGAAGCTGAAGGGCGCAGAGGTCTGCGACGGCGTGCTGTGGGCAGCTGCCCTGCAGGAGGGCGTGGATGCTGCCTATAAGGCAGTTATGAAGCCTGCAGAAGGCACGATCCTCACCGTTGCCCGTCTGGCTGCCGCAAAGGCACAGCAGGCAGCTTCCGAGAATAACTACTTTGAGTTTGTCCACGAGGCTGCTATCGAGGAAGCAAAAATTGCCCTGGCAAATACCGTCAACCAGAACCCGGTGCTGAAGAAGGCCGGCGTTGTGGATGCCGGCGGTAAGGGCTGGCTGGTGGCACTGGAGGCTATGCTCTGCGCACTCCGGGGCGAGGATATCGCTATGCCCGAAGGGGATGCACAGCCGGTCAATGAGCAGGCAGATTTCTCCGATTTTAACACCGAGGATATTACCTTCACCTACTGCACCGAGTTTATCATCTCCCGGGAAAATGACCTTGACCCGGAGAAGCTCAGAGAATTTTTGTCCAGCTTGGGTGACAGCCTGGTGCTGGTGGACGACGAGGAGATCATCAAGGTCCACGTCCACACCAACGACCCCGGTAAGGCTTTGCACGAAGCTATGGACTACGGCTCCTTCGTGACTGTGAAGATCGAAAATATGCGCCTGCAGCACACGGAAAAGGTGATGAGTGAGCAGGAGCTTGAGCCGAAGCTCGCAGAGCCGGAAAAGCCCTGTGGCGTGGTTTCTGTGTGCGCTGGTGAGGGCCTTGCAGAGGTGTTCCGCAACCTGGGCGTGGACGGCATTATTTCCGGCGGTCAGACAATGAACCCCAGCACCCAGGATATTCTGGAGGCTGTGAACAAAGTCCCCGCAGAAACGGTGTATGTGCTGCCCAATAACAAGAACATTATTATGGCTGCCCAACAGGTGGATGCTTTGACCCCCAAGAATGTGGTGGTCATCCCCTCTAAGACCGTTCCCCAGGGTGTCACCGCAATGCTGAATTTCAACCCCGATGGCACGGAGGAAGAAAATGTGGCGGCTATGACCGAGTCTTTGGATACGGTGGATACCATGCAGATCACCTACGCCGCCCGGAATTCCGATTTCGACGGCTACGATATCCACGAGGGCGACTATCTTGCCATCTACGGCAGCGCTCTGTTCGGCACAAGCCGGGATATTAAGGTGCTGCTCAAGGCCATGGCGGAAAAGGTCCGGGACGAAGGCAAGGAATTTATCACCATTTACTACGGTGAGGACATCAAGGAAAAGCACGCCCAGAAGGCAGCAGACCTGTTCCAGGATATCTGCCCCGATGCAGAAGTCAATCTGCTGTGTGGCGGCCAGCCTGTCTATTACTATTTAATTTCTGCTGAATAAAGCATAGATAAAAAGGCGTGTTGCAGTTTCATATGCAACACGCTCTTTTTTGCCGAAACTGTCAAATTTCTGTTTGTTGGTGTGTTGTAGGGGCTGGCGCCCTCGACAGCCCGTCTAGGATTTTGGGGTTCGATGCCCCAAAATCCCAGCAATACGATAAAGAAAGCGACAAAACCGCCCATCGAGGTCGGTTTTGTCGACGGGACGCCGAGGGCGTCGTCCCCTACGCACTGTTCGTCAAACAAGAAGAAATTTTTCCTAAATGCATAATGCATAATGCAAAGTGCATAATTTTGATATTGGCGGTTCAATTGCAATTTAAAGGGGGTGTGCAGATGAAAGAAAGAGTGGTGAAAACGGTTCGAAAAGCGGCTGCCTATGTTCGGGAAATGAACATTCCGGTCTATGCCGCCCACGCAAGCTTTTTTATTACCCTGTCTGCCTTTCCGATGCTGTTGCTGCTGGTGAGCATCCTGCGCTACACCGGCATTTCTGTGGACACCCTGACACAGGCGCTGGAGGGTGTAATCCCATCGGCGCTGATCCCCTTTGTGAAAAAGCAGATACTGGGCGCCTATCAAAGCACCACCGGAACGCTCCTGTCGCTGTCTGCCCTGATTGCCCTCTGGTCTGCCAGCCGGGGGATCTATGGACTGCGAAAGGGTCTGAATGCTGTGTATAAGGTTCAGCAAAAAAGGAACTGGCTTTATACCCGGGGAATCAGTGTGCTGTATACCTTCGCTTTTCTTGTGGTGCTGCTGCTGACACTGGTGCTGCAGGTGTTTGAAACCGCACTGTTGCAATTTTTGTCCGGCGGCTGGGCAGGCATCATAAACCTGCGGTTTTTTCTGCTGCTTTTTCTGCAGACGGCGGTATTCACGGCAATGTATATGGTGCTGCCAAACAACCGCAACAAGCTCTCGGACAGCTTCCCCGGGGCAGTGTTTTCTTCCACAGGCTGGCTGATTTTATCAGATCTTTATTCCCGCTATGTGGAAAACTTTCCCCGGTACGCCAATATTTACGGCTCGGTCTATGCCCTGGCGCTTAGTATGCTGTGGCTGTACTGCTGTGTCACCATCCTCTTCTACGGCGGCGCACTGAATGTTTACCTGACGAAGAATAATTGAAAATTGAAAGTTGAAAATTGAAAATTTCGGTATTTCCTTCGGAAATGATTTAAAATAATATCCGCGTTAGCGGACAGCACAATTTTGCATTCTGCATTTTGCACTTTGCATTCTGCATTAAAAAGGAGATGTCTTTCGACATCTCCTTTTTGTATTAGCCGTTGATATTAAAGTTTGCGCTCAGCAGGTTCATAGACTTGCACAGCTTGTGCAGGTAAATGAACGGGCCAATGCCGAACAGCAGAGAACCCAGCACATTCCAGCCCCAGAAAGAGCCTGCGCCAAAGCTGTAAGGAATGCCGCGGCGAGTCAGCTCTGCGCCGATACGGGCGGAGATCCGGTGATACCACACGATAGCGCCGATACCAAATGTAATGGGCGTAATGATGAATGCCAGCAGGCAGAAGTGCATTGTCTTCTTGCCGTCATAGCGGCTTGCGATGGTGTTGATATCGCTGGAGATCGCAGAGAACAGCACCAGAGGGTAAATGCCAAAGGTGATGATGCTCAGCAGAATTGTCTTGAGCCAGCCACGGTTGGTTTTCAGCTGAATGACGGGGGCAGTTGCTTGTTCGTTCATAGGGGTTACCTCTCTTTCAAAATTTGGAGTAGCTCCAATCTCATTATAAAAAGAACAAGTCGTGCTGTCAATAAAAAATTTAATCCCCAAAGGCTTGTAATGCCAGCCGGAATGCGCCGTAAGCGCCGGCATCGTTGCCCAGGGTGGCGAGCTTGAACTGTACACCCTTTGATGCGTGGAATACGTGCTTTAGAAAATGCGGTCTTACGCCCTCTAAAAGCACATTGCCTGCCTTGCTCACACCGCCGCCGATGATGACCGACTCAGGGTCTAAAGCGGTGCAGATATTGGCGAGGAATTCACCCAGCAGCGCGTAAAACTGCTCCAAAATCGCCTGTGCGGCGGCATCCCCGGCAGCAGCGGCATCGAATACATCCTTGCAGGTGAGATTTTCGTATATACGCAGCACAGAAGGCAAGTCATAAGCGGAAAGATACCGGTTTGCCAGCCAGACCACGCCGGTGGCGGAGCAGTACTGCTCCACACAGCCACGCTTGCCGCAGCTATGTGCCTCTTTTTCCTCCCGGTTAATGATCATATGACCGATCTCTCCCGCAGAACCCCCTGCGCCGCAGACAATGTTGCCGCCGAGGATAATGCCGCCGCCAACCCCTGTGCCCAGGGTCACCATAATCATATCCTCGTAGCCCTTGCCGCTGCCCTTCCAGCACTCGCCCAGGGCTGCCACATTGGCATCGTTGCCTGCCTTTACGGGAAAACCGGTCAGCTCAGACAGGGTGTTTTCCACATTAAACACGCCCCAGCCTAAATTCACACAGCAGTTCACTACTCCCTTCCGGTCCACAGGACCGGGAACACCGATGCCGATGCCCACAATATCTTCTCGGGAAATGTTGTTGCTTTCCAAAAAGTCTGCAATGGAACGGGCAATATCCGGGAGGATCTGCGCCCCGTTATTTTTTATCACCGTAGGGATCTCCCACTTATGAAGGAGCGTTCCTTCTGTATCAAAATAAGCAAGCTTCACCGTCGTGCCGCCGAGATCCACCCCAAAGCCGTAGCGCATCGTATATCCTCCAAATTGTAGGGCGGGGGCTTGCTCCCGCCGTTATTCATTGAATGCTTTCAGCGGCGGGAGCAAGCCCCCGCCCTACATATCGTCATTATATCGCCTTCCGGGGGAAAAGGAAAGTGAGTTTTGCCATATTTTGAAATTTTCACAAACTTTTCGCCTGGGACTTGCGTTTATGTCCGTTTTGCGGTAACATAGTAATAGCACCTCAGAACATAATTCTGAAAGGATGGATATTACTTATGATCAAGGTTGATATTTCCAATGTTTGGGGACAGCTTTCTTTGCCGGATCTTCTGGCGACAGAAAAGGAAGTGTTTGATGCCCATATGACCCTGACCGAAGGCAGCGGTGAGGGAAATGACTTTTTAGGCTGGCTGGATCTGCCTGTGGAGCAGGAGACTGACGAGATCCGCAGAATTCGCGCCGCTGCAGACCGCATCCGGGAGTCTTCCGATGTGTTTATCGTTATCGGCATCGGCGGCAGCTACTTAGGCCCCCGTGCAGCCATTGAGCTGATGCAGGGCTATAACCACAACATCGGCAAGGGCAAGGGGAACCCCCAGATCTATTTTGCAGGCAACGGCCTGTCCACCCGCGGCTGGAACGAGCTGCAGCGCCTGCTGGAGGGCAAGGATTTCTCCATTGCTATTATCTCGAAATCCGGCACAACCACCGAGCCTGCCATCGCAACCCGGGCACTGCGCTGGATGCTGGAGCGCAAATACGGCACAGAGGGCGCAAAGAAACGCACCTATGCCATTACCGACCCCTGCAAGGGCGCACTGCGGCAGATGGCAACGGAGGAAGGCTGGGAAACCTTCGTCATCCCTCCCAATGTGGGCGGCCGCTACAGCGTGCTGACCGCTGTAGGCCTGCTGCCTATGGCTGTTGCAGGCATCGATCCTATGGAAGTAATGCGCGGCGCAGCCCAGGCAAAGAAGGATTACGATATCCGCTCCTTCGAAAATCCCGTGTGGCTGTATGCGGCGATCCGGAATCTGCTGTACCGCAGCGGCAAGCGCATTGAAATCCTGGAGTCCTTTGAGCCTGGCTTTAAGATGATGGGCGGCTGGTGGCAGCAGCTCTTCGGCGAAAGCGAAGGCAAGGACGGCAAGGGCATCTTCCCCGCTACCGCAGAATTTACCGCAGATCTCCACTCTCTGGGTCAGATGATCCAGCAGGGCGAGCGCAATCTCTTTGAAACAATGGTCCGCTTTGATGCCCCCAGTCAGACAATGACCATCGGCGGCGACTATAAAAATCTGGACGGCCTGAACTATCTGGAAGGCAGAAGTCTGGACTTTGTGGACGAGAAGGCGTTCCTCGGCACTCTGGCTGCCCACGTGGACGGCGGCGTGCCGGTGATCACAATGGATATGGGCGAACTCAACAACGAGAAGCTGGGCGAGATCTTCTATTTCTTCGAGCTTGCCTGCGGTGTTTCCGCCTATATGCTGGGGGTCAATCCCTTCAATCAGCCCGGCGTGGAGTTCTATAAGCGCAATATGTTCCAGCTTCTGGGCAAGCCGGGTTATGAGGTTTAAAATATTTTTTCCAAAATTCCTATTTAGGTGTTGCAAAAAAGGCACTTAACTGGTAAAATGGATGTACAGCATAAAAGCTGGATAGCAAAGGAGGATTTTCCTATGATTCAAGTTATTATGGGCCTGAAGGGCTCCGGCAAGACCAAGAAGATGATCGATGCCATCAACAATGCAGTTGCAAACGCTCAGGGCGATGTGGTCTGCATCGAGTACGGCAAGAAGCTTACTTATGATATTAACTACCGTGTCCGCCTGGTGGACTCCAAGGAATACGGTATCAATAGTCTGGATATGCTGAAGGGTCTGCTCAGCGGTCTGCACGCTGGCAACTTTGATATCACCAATGTGTATATCGACAATCTGTATAAGACCATCGGCAACGACCGTGCCGCCGGTGAGGACTTCATCCTGTGGTGCGATAAGTTCGCCGCAGAGAACAATATGAACATCACCATCACTGTGTCCGACGATCCCGCCGGCGCATCTGAGGAGATCAAGAAGTATCTGTAAGTAAAAAAGCGTGTTGCCCAAGGCAACACGCCTTTTTTATCGATATAAATCCTTGCAGGATTTTCGATATACGCCTACGGCGTTCGATATGTGCTTTGCACTCGATATGCCCTGCGGGGCGAGCGGGGAGTTATATCATATCGAATTTACCGTCAGGTAAATATATCGATTTTGCCGATAGGCAAAAATATCGAATTGCGCAGCAATATATCGACATTACATTGGGAAAAGGGGACACGCGTCCTCTATTTTAATTTTGAACGTTCTATTTTTATTTCCCTATTTCCTTTTGGGGAAAGATATGCTAAAATGAGGAAAAACCAGAGAAAAAGAGGTAACGGCTATGAATAATGAAATCAAGGCGATCGTTTGCGGTGCAAACGGCGCAATGGGTCAGCTGCTGCTGCAGCGGCTGGGTGACCGGGCAGTGGGTCTGGTCAGTGCCGACGGTGAGAACAATGTTCCCAAGACATTCCAGGAGATGGGCAAGGTGGATGCCAATGTAATCATCGACTTTTCCCACCACAGCGCTGCCCAGGCAGTGACCGAATATGCAAAGAAGGAAGGCTGCGCTCTGGTGATGTGCACCACCGGTCACACACCGGAAGAAAAGGCGATGATCGAGGATGCAGCCAAGGTGGTTCCCGTGTTCTATTCCGGCAATATGAGCCTCGGCATTGCGGTGCTGTGCCGCCTGGCAAAGGAAGCTGCCAAGAATTTCCCGGATGCGGATATTGAGATCGTGGAGGTGCACCACAACCGGAAGGTGGATGCCCCCAGCGGCACTGCCAAGATGCTTTTTGATGCTGTGAAGGAAGTCCGTCCCGAGGCAGAAGCAGCCTGCGGCAGAGCCGGCGAGGGCAAGCGGGAAAAGAAGGATATCGGCATTGCCTCCCTGCGGATGGGTAATGTAGTTGGCATCCATGAAATTCACATTGCTACTCACTCCCAGTCCCTGACCCTGCGCCACGAAGCCCACGACCGGGGAATGTTTGCAGACGGTGCTATCGATGCCGCCGCATTCCTGATCGGCAAAAAACCGGGCCTTTATAATATGCAGGACCTGCTGTAAGGGCGGCATTTGCCGCCCTCTCGATATAAATCCCTTTGGGATTTTCGATATGCGCTTAAGGCGCTCGATATGTGTAAACACTCGATATGCCCTGCGGGGCGAGAGGGGATTTATATCATATCGAATTTACCGTCAGGTAAATATATCGATTTTGCCGATAGGCAAAAATATCGAATTGCGAAGCAATATATCGACAAAAACACTGAAATTGTTAATTCTAAAAATTTGGCGTAATTTTTCTTTCTCTGCAAATACTAGCATTACCTTTAACAGGGAGGAAATGCTATGCAGAAAGAGGAAAAAGAAAAGAAACAACCGATCCCTTGGGAGATGACTGATCCCAAGCCGCCGGTGATCCGCTCCGGGCATATGGAAAACCGAATACAGAATTAAATATACGGCGAGAGCAAGCCCTCGCCCTACGAACACACAACCGTAGGGCGGGGGTTTACTCCCGCCGTTTGTTTTCTATAAGTGTTTTCAGGTGTCCAGCAAATAATGCACCTGATGGACAAGCTTGCCGTTTTGGTAATAGTGCCGGGGGACCCGGCGGCTGATGTTGCAGACAAACTCGTAATTGAAGGAGTCTCCCGCTTCTGCAATTTCCTCTGCGGAAATTTGGGAGTTGCCACACCTGCCTACCAGAACCACGTCGTCGCTTACTTCCGCACCGGGAATGTCTGTCACATCCACCATCATCTGGTCCATACACACCCGACCTAGGATCGGTGCTTTTTTGCCCCGGATCAGAACATAAAAGCGATTGCTTAAGCTTCGGCGGTAGCCGTCCGCATAGCCAACAGGAATGGTTGCCACTGTTGTAGGCTTTTCTGTCACATATGTGCCGCCGTAGCTGATGGCGCGACCTGCCTCCAGGGTCTTGATATGGGTGATCCGGCTGTGCCAGCTCAGCGCCGGCTGCAGCTTCAGCAGCTCGGGGGATACCTCTTCGCTGGGATACAGACCGTAGATCACGATTCCCGCCCGGACCATTTCATAGTGACAGTCAAAATTCATAATGCCTGCGGAATTGTCCAAATGGCGGATCGCTACATTCACACCTTTTTCCTGGAGCATCCGGTCAAAAGCGTCAAATTGCTTTGCCTGCGCTTGCGCCTGAGAAAGATCGGAGCAGTCTGCCGTGGCAAAATGGCTGAACAGACCCTCTGGGATCAGACCGGGAAGGCTGGCGATCTTTGCGCAAACAGCCGCAGCTTCCTCGGTTGCCTGAAAGCCGATCCGGCTCATACCCGTATCCACCGCAAAGTGGAAGGGCGCGGATACGCCCAGCCGCACTGCTGCCTGAGAAAGAAGGTCGGCATCCTCATAGCAGAAGATCGTGGGGCGAATGCCCTGCAGGATGGCATCGTCAAAGGCGTCGGGATGGGTATGGCCTAAGATCAAAATGGGTGTTTGCAGACCTGCCTGCCGCAATTCCAGCGCTTCCTGCATAGAGGACACACCGAAAAAGGCGCACTGGTTCTCCAGCGACCGGGCAACAGGGATCGCCCCGTGGCCGTAGGCATCCGCTTTGACCACTGCCATCACCGGCACACCGGCTTTTTCCCGGATCGCCTGGAAATTGGCATTGATCCTGTCCAGGTCTATGATTGCATATGTATTGTCAGTAATCATAATATATCATTCCATAATTGTGCCGTCCGGATGGAACAGGGGCAGCTTCTCCAGATACACCAGGTCCTCCCGATCCTGGGCATCGCCCTCTGCCAGGATCGCCATTTTACCGGCAATGATGCCGCCCGCCTTTTCTACCAGCGCTTCCAGTGCCGCAAGGCTCTCACCGGTGGAGATCACATCGTCTACGATCAGAATGCGCTTGCCCTTCATCAGCTCTGCGTCCGCGGTGTCGAGATACAGCTTCTGCTCCTTGGCGGTGGTGATGGAACGGACGGCAGATTCAAACACGCCGGTCATATACAGCTTCGGACCTTTCCGGGCAAGGAAGTATTTCTTTGCGCCGGTCTGGCGTGCCATTTCGTGGGCAAGGGGGATGCCTTTTGCCTCAGCGGTGATGATGTAATCATATTCCGGCGCTTTCTTTAGCAGCTCTCGGGCGCAAGCCACGGTCAGCTCCTGATCGCCAAAGATCACAAAACCGGCAATATACAAGCTGTCGGTCACCCGGCAGATGGGAAGATCCCGCTCCAGCCCTGCCACATTCATTCGATAATACATAGAAGATTACCTCTCTTTCAATTATCTAGGATAATTATACCTTACACAGTGGAAAAGTCAAGATACCCTATGTAGGGCTTACGGCTGTCTCCCGCCGTCAATGACCAGGGTTTCCAACGGCGGGAGACAGCCGTAAGCCCTACGATGGGTTTAATCGTCAAACAGAAATTTGGCTTGCGCACTGGCGAAAAAAGGGGTAAAATAGAGAAAAAGGAGCGATGCATATGTTTGAAGGCTACACACCGGAGACCATTGATTTTTTATGGGGCATCCGGATGAACAATAACCGGGATTGGTTTCTGGCACATAAACAGGACTATGTAAAATATCTCTACGAGCCCACCAAGGCGCTGGGGAAGGAGCTGTTCCAGCCCTTTTTGGAAAAAACCGGAAACCTGCTGAAGGTCAGCCGCATTTACCGGGATGCCCGGAAGCACCACCCTGTGCCCTACAAGGAAAGCCTGTGGATCTGCATCCGTCAGGATGTGGAGTGGTGGGCAGAAAATCCCTGCCTGTTTTTTGAGATCAATCCTGAAGGGATCAGCTACGGCTTTATACTGCTGCACCCCAGTCCATCCACAATGGCAGCTTTCCGAAATGAGATCGCAGATCACCCAAAGGAATTTCTGAAGCTGATCCGGCAGACGGAAAAGAAAACCGGCTTGTCTATCACCGCGGAAGCTTATAAGCGCCCCAAGGAAGCACCGGACAAAGCCCTTGCACCCTATTTTGCCTGGAAAAGCTATATCACCTGTGTGATCGACGAGCCGGTCAGTCCCGAAATGTTCGGCCCGGAATTAAAGGACCGGGTGGGCAAGTTTTTGAATGACTTAATTCCCTTGTACGAATATTTCAACAAGTTCAAAACAAATTGACAATGGACAATGTACAATTGACAATTAGGTCGCAGGTACGATAGATATTCGTAGGGACACCCCTCCCGGGGTGTCCGCGGACGCCCGGGGACGGGCGTCCCTACATATTCATTTTGCACTTTGCATTAAAAAATGCCACCCCGATTGGGTGGCATTTTTATATACTGGAAATTAGGCCAGCTCAGCGAAGTACTTAATGGTGCGAACCATCTGAGAAACATAGGAGTTCTCGTTGTCGTACCAGGAAACAACCTGAACCTGAACCTTGCCGTCGGGCAGCTTGGAAACCATGGTCTGAGTAGCATCGAACAGAGAACCGAAACGCATACCGATAACATCGGAGGAAACGATCTCGTCCTCGTTGTAACCGTAGGACTCAGTAGCAGCAGCCTTCATAGCAGCGTTGATCTCCTGGGCGGTAACAGCCTTAGCGCAAACTGCGTTCAGGATGGTGGTAGAACCGGTGGGAGTGGGGATACGCTGTGCAGCGCCGATCAGCTTGCCGTTCAGCTCGGGGATAACCAGGCCGATAGCCTTAGCAGCACCGGTGGAGTTGGGAACGATGTTCACAGCACCAGCGCGGGAGCGGCGCAGGTCGCCCTTTCTCTGGGGGCCGTCCAGGATCATCTGGTCGCCGGTGTAAGCGTGGATGGTGCACATAATGCCGGACTCGATGGGAGCCAGGTCATTCAGAGCCTTCGCCATGGGAGCCAGGCAG
>JAZQDL010000089.1:0-24997 GCA_045546835.1 Faecousia sp. | reverse complement strand
CCTTCTTCTCCTCACGCAGGCCAACGATCTCGACCTTGTCGTTCTTGTTGATAATACCACGCTCAACACGACCGGTAGCAACGGTACCACGGCCGGAGATGGTGAAGACGTCCTCAACGGGCATCAGGAAGGGCATGTCAGCCTTACGGTCGGGAGTGGGGATATACTCGTCGACAGCGTCCATCAGAGCCTTGATGCAAGCGTACTCGGGAGCGTTCACATCGTTGGACTCGCAGATCAGAGCGTTCAGAGCGGAACCCTGGATAACAGGGATGTCGTCGCCGGGGAACTCGTAGAAGGACAGAGTCTCACGGATCTCCATCTCAACCAGCTCCAGCAGCTCGGCGTCGTCAACCAGGTCAGCCTTGTTCATGAACACAACGATAGCGGGCACGCCAACCTGACGAGCCAGCAGCAGGTGCTCCTTGGTCTGAGCCATGGGGCCGTCGGTGGAAGCGATAACCAGGATAGCGCCGTCCATCTGAGCAGCGCCGGTGATCATGTTCTTGATATAGTCGGCGTGGCCGGGGCAGTCAACGTGTGCGTAGTGACGCTTGTCGGTCTCGTACTCAACGTGAGCGGTGTTGATGGTGATACCACGCTCGCGCTCTTCGGGAGCCTTATCGATGGAAGCGTAGTCCTGCATCTCAGCCTTGCCCTGCATAGCCAGGAACTTGGTGATAGCAGCGGTCAGAGTGGTCTTGCCATGGTCAACGTGGCCGATGGTGCCGATGTTAACGTGGGGCTTGGTTCTTTCAAATCTCTGCTTTGCCATTTGAAATTTTCCTCCTGTTAATTGAATAATATAAGTGAATGTTTTGAATAACGAATTTACGCACTCATGGAGTCATTGTACTACATAGATTCCATAAATACAAGAGTTTTTTTGCGTTTTCACGCAAATCAACCTCTGCTGCGCTCCTTGACGATCTCGTCGGTCAGAGACTTGGGCAGCTCGGAGTTGTGGCTGGGCTCCATGGAGTAGTTGCCACGGCCCTGGGTCTTGGAACGCAGGTCGGTGGCGTAACCGAACATCTGTGCCAGAGGTACGTTGGCATCGATCTGGACAGCACCGGTACGGGTGATCTGACCCAGAATGTTGCCGCGGCGAGCAGTGATGTCACCGATAACGGTGCCCATATACTCATCGGGAACAGTGACGGAAACCTTCATGATGGGCTCCAGGATTGCGGGGTTGGCCTTCCGGCAGGCTTCCTTGAACGCCATGGAACCGGCGATCTTGAATGCCATTTCAGAGGAGTCGACCTCGTGGTAGGAACCGTCAAACAGGGTGACCTTAACGTCAACAACGGGGTAACCGGCCATAACGCCTGCTTCCATTGCGCCCTGAATACCGGCATCGACTGCGGGGATATATTCCTTGGGAATAGCGCCGCCGACAACAGCATTGACAAATTCGTAACCCTTGCCGGGCTCGTTGGGCTCGACACGGATCTTAACATGGCCGTACTGGCCCTTACCACCAGACTGACGGGCATACTTGGTATCCTGCTCGACTTCCTTACGGATCGTCTCCTTGTAAGCGACCTGAGGTGCGCCAACATTTGCTTCCACCTTGAACTCCCGCAGCAGACGGTCAACAATGATCTCCAGATGCAACTCACCCATACCGGCGATGATGGTCTGACCGGTCTCATGGTCGGTGTAGGTGCGGAAGGTGGGGTCTTCCTCTGCCAGCTTGGACAGAGCAATGCCCATCTTCTCCTGACCAGCCTTGGTCTTGGGCTCGATAGCAACAGAGATAACGGGCTCAGGGAACACCATGGATTCCAGGATGATGGGATGATCCTCGTCGCAGAAGGTGTCACCGGTGGTGGTGTTCTTCACGCCAACAACGGCTGCGATATCGCCAGCGTAGACCATGTCGATATCTTCACGGTGGTTGGAGTGCATCTGCAGGATACGGCCCATACGCTCACGGGTACCCTTGGTGCAGTTGAGCACGGTAGTGCCCTTTTCCAGAGTACCGGAGTACACACGGAAGTAGCACAGCTTACCCACATAGGGGTCGGTAGCAATTTTGAAAGCCAGTGCGGAGAAAGGTTCGTCGTCGGAAGCGGGACGGAAGTCCTCTTCCTCGGTATCAGGGTTGATGCCCTTGATGCCCTTCTTGTCCAGGGGGCTGGGCATATAATCCACCACAGCGTCCAGGACCTGCTGCACACCCTTGTTCTTATAAGAGGTACCGCAGACGACGGGAACCATCTCGTTGGCGATGGTAGCTTCACGGATGGTCTTCTTAATGAGTTCCACAGGAACTTCTTCTTCCATCAGCGCCAGTTCCATGATCTCATCACTGAAATCGGACAGAGCGTCCATCAGCTTTTCACGGTACTCGTTGGCCAGATCCACCATATCCTCGGGGATCTCTTCCACACGGACATCCTTACCCAGGTCGTCATAGAAGACATTGGCCTTCATTTCCACCAGGTCGATGTTGCCCTTGAAGAAGGCTTCAGAGCCGATGGGCAGCTGGATGGGCACGGCGTTGCACTTCAGTCGTTCGTCGATCATCTGCAGAACGCGGAAGAAGTCAGCACCCATGATGTCCATCTTGTTGACATAGATCATGCGGGGGACCTTGTACTCGTCGGCCTGACGCCAAACGGTCTCGGTCTGGGGCTCAACGCCACCCTTTGCACACAGAACGGTGACAGCACCGTCCAGAACGCGCAGACTACGCTCAACCTCAACAGTGAAGTCAACGTGGCCCGGGGTGTCGATGATGTTCAGACGGCAGCCCTTCCAGAAACAGGTGGTAGCAGCGGAGGTGATGGTAATACCACGCTCCTGCTCCTGAGCCATCCAGTCCATAGTAGCGGAACCGTCGTGTGTCTCACCGATCTTGTAGTTCTTACCGGTGTAGAACAAAATACGCTCACTGGTAGTTGTCTTACCGGCATCAATGTGAGCCATGATGCCGAAGTTTCTGGTATTTTCCAGGGAATACTCTCTAGCCATAAAGCTGCTCCTTTATTACCAACGGAAATGCGCGAAAGCCTTGTTGGCTTCTGCCATCTTGTGGGTATCCTCGCGCTTCTTCACAGCGGAGCCGGTGTTGTTAGCTGCATCCATGATCTCAGCAGCCAGACGCTCACGCATAGTGTTCTCGCTGCGGCCGCGGCTGTAAGTGGTGAGCCACCGCAGACCCAGGGTCTGACGACGGTCGGGACGAACTTCGATGGGAACCTGATAGGTAGAACCACCGACGCGGCGAGCCTTCAGCTCAACTGCGGGCATAATATTTTCCATAGCTTCCTGGAATACCTCCAGGCCGTTCTTGCCGGTCTTCTCCTCGACAATCTCAAATGCACCATACACGACCTTCTGGGCTACGCCCTTCTTGCCGTCCAACATAATGCTGTTGACGAGCTTTGTAACCAGAACGGAGTTATACTGAGGATCCGGAAGGACCTCTCTCTTGGGAACATTACCTCTTCTGGGCACTTTGCTTCCCTCCTTCATATTATAATGATTTTCATCGGTACTCGAAAGTGTTACTTTCGTTGTGCTTGCCAGAGGTTTTTATACATATATAAAAACGCTTTGGCAAGGCTTTGCCTTGCGTATCGGCGTAGGGATAAATTCAAGTTTTTGGGTTCAGGCGGGTAGCTTACTTCTTACCGGCCTTGGGACGCTTCGCACCGTACTTGGAGCGGGACTGCATCCGACCCTGCACGCCCTGGGTATCCAGAGTGCCGCGGATGATGTGGTAACGCACACCGGGAAGGTCCTTAACACGACCGCCACGGATCAGCACCACAGAGTGCTCCTGCAGGTTGTGACCAACACCGGGGATATAAGCAGAAACTTCCATTCCGTTGGTCAGACGCACACGGGCGATCTTACGCAGAGCAGAGTTCGGCTTCTTGGGGCTGGTGGTACGAACAGCAGTGCAAACACCACGCTTCTGGGGGGAGGGCAGATTGGTAGCCTTGTTCTCCAGAGTGTTCAGACCCTTCTGCAGAGCAGGGGCAGTGGACTTGTAGGTTGCCTGCTTACGGCCATACTTCACAAGCTGATTAAAGGTAGGCATTTATTTTCTCCTTTCTTTTGTTCTCGCCTTTCGGCGGCTCTATATTCTACGGCAATTACCGATAGAATTAATTATTTACTGCAGCAGCGGCTGAAGCACCAACCTCAATACCGCAGGCATTGCCAAGCTCCGTCATCGTCCGGACCCAGGCATAGCGCACATTGCTGCCTTTGCACAGAGCTTCCAAAGGCTCTGTAATGGCGGGGTCGGCATTTTCTGCGAGAAAGACGCAGTAAGCCGAGCCGGCGTTCAGAGCTTTGCGGAGCTGCTTTGCACCTGCGACCACCTTACGGGGTCCGATCAAAGCCTTAATCTCACGAAAAGCCATACGATGTTCATTATGCATATCCATACAGGATACTATTATAATCAGTTTCCTGAAAAAGTCAACAAATTTTTCTATAAAATGTTCTTTTCCCAATCAACACATTAAATGCATCACAAAAAACGAAAACACCCTATGACTATTTACGGTCATAGGGTGTCTGTTTTAATTTAATCAAGGGGCTTCATCGTAGGGAAATGTAATCACCAAACTTCACGACACTCCGTTGGCCTTCATCTTCGTTTATTTGCAATGGTTTTCCGTCTCTGAACTCTTCATATTCCTTCAGGGAGCATTGCAAATTTGTTGTAAACTTGTTGTCAATGCAGAATAATTGTTGTCAGACCTTCGCGCTGAGAACCCTTCCTAAAAGATATCCAGTTTTGATAGGTTTTCAAATGTTTCCCGTTTCCTGCTTTCTGTTGCCTCGGCATAAACGTCCATCGTCGTTGCAATGTTTCGATGGCCCATAATTGCCTGGATCACCTTCAGATTGTTTTCGTTTTCGCAAAGTCTGGTGCAAAAGGTATGCCTGAGATGGTGGCAGGAAAAATCCGGAAGAATGATTGGAGCACGCCGCTCTCGCTTGGCTTTTACAGCCTCCTCGGAATTGTAGCTATGAGCGATTCGCTTGATCGTTCGGTTAATGGTCTGCGGGTTGGGCACACCACCGTTCCGGTTCACAAATACGAATCCGGTCATTCCATCGATAGCGGTTTGATTAAAGCCATTTTCTTCCTGTTCTTCCCGCTCGAACATAAACGCTTCATACACTTGCTCAAGCATTGGAACGGTTCGGATACCCGCCTCGGTCTTAGGCTTTGAAATTCTCTGTACGGAGGTTCGGGAATCACCTACTGGGTAATACACAATACTGTGATTGATATGAATGACTCTGTTTTCAAAGTCCAAGTCTTCCCAGCGCAGTCCCAAAACTTCGCCGATCCGGCAGCCAGTACCCAGCAACACAGTAAACAGCGGCCACCAATGGTAGTACACCACGTGGTTTGCTGTGTAATCCATAAACGCCCGTTGCTGTTCAAGCGTCAGCGCTCTGCGAATACCCCTGGTTTTATCCGTTTCCTTTGCAATTTCCTTCATAACACCGTCGGAGGGATTATTGCGAATGATTTCATCCCGTACCGCAAGCTGAAATGTTGGATGCAGCAGCGTGTGGATCGTGTCCAGTGTGCTAAGCGCCAGTCCCTCTTCGTTGAGCAGGTAAAGATAAAACTGCAGGACATGAGAAAATTTAATTTCTGCAATCTTCTTTTCACCAAACGTCTCTCTAACATACTTATTGTACATATAGACGTAGTTGCTGCGAGTCGTTGCCCTCAGCTGAAATTTGGTGGAAAGATATCGGTCAAAGGTATCGTTGACCGTAGCCTTACCGGCTACATACAGATCCAAACCATCCATCTGGTCCTTTACCAGTTTCTTTTCCTTTTCACGAAGCTCTGCCAAATCATTTGCATATATGTACTTACGCCTCCCCAGCGGATCAGTATAAGTGTACATATACCGCTTATCCGAAGACCTCTGAATCTCTCCCTTCCTAAGTACCCTTCCTCGGTCATCCTTACGATTGTTTGCCATGTTATTGCCTCCTTTATGTAATGATAAAGAAGGATTCCATAGCACTTACTTTTCCTTGGATAAAAACTTCTCCAAGCTTTGCAGGGCAACATCTGTCTTTGACAGTTTGTGCTCGGCGGCGTATTCAATGATCTTCTTGTAAAGCTCCTCTGACAGGCGAATCGTAATGGTCTTACGCTTTGCGTTGTCCAATTTAGGTCTTCCAGTTCTCATTGCACGCTACCTCCACACTGTCTTTAGTATAATTATTGTAAGACAGAAAGTCAAGCCTTAGTGCTAGAAATCCTATATATTTTCTTCATGTCTTTTCTGCTTCCATTTTTACTTTGTGTTTAACCGTCTCCTCTCAGTATTTACAGAAGTTCTTATTGAGTTGTATATATTGACATTCTTGCTTAATTGATTTATGCTAGTAAGCATGAATGTTAATTATGGGGGGTGTGTATTATGCGCGAAACTGAGCAGATCATGCAAATGGCACAGAAGAATAACGGCACTGTGACATCTGCAATGGTTACCAAGTCTGGCCTCTCCAGAGGAATCCTCAGGTATCTGTGTGATCGCGGTAAGCTTGAGCAATCCGGTCGAGGGGTTTACATTCTTCCGGAGATTTTGTGCGATGAAATATATACTCTCCAAATCAGATACAAACGTGGAATCTTCTCACATGCCACTGCATTGTTTCTCTGGGGACTCACGGACCGGACACCAAACCGGTACTGCATGACCTTCCCTGCATCCTACAACACATCCAGTGCCAGAGCAAACAACATTAGGACTTCGCAATTCGTGGATTCCTTGTTTGAACTGGGTCTAACCGAAATTAAGACCCCAGCACAAAATACGGTAAAAGTCTACAATCGAGAGCGCACCTTATGCGATATCCTCCGAAAAGGAAATCATACGGACATTCAATTAATTACCCAAGCATTCAAGGAATATGTTAGATCGCCGGACAGAGATATCCCCCTTCTTTCTGAGTATTCCCAAATCCTCAAAGTCAGTGACAAAGTTCGCTCCTACCTGGAGATATTACTATGAATCATGCAAAAAGGGAGACTGTAATGCCGTAGCATTACTCGTCTCCCTTTAAATGACTGGTTTTTCCGTTGTCCGCCAACTCTCAGGTCCTCACGCCCTGAATCACATTCGGATTTTCCGTTACCCGCCAACTCTTAGGCCCACAGGTCCTACTTCTATATCGGATTTAAAGTGCCAGTCGCACTGATAGGATGACGCCCATCCTCCGTCATTATGATATATAGTATAGAGCAGATTGTCAACAATGACCTATTAAAAGCACTCAGCTTGAAGCCACTATTAGAAATATCGTTTTTGGTTTTTTACTTTCATCGCTCATTTCATCAATCATTTCTTGTTGATTAATGAGCGATGAAGTGTTATAATGGGCATGAGGTGATGCGTCATGTATAATAAGAAACCACCCTTTCAGATTACAACTTCTATTCTTGATAAAATTGCAGAGATTGCAGAATTAGTTGGACAAGTTAATGCAGTGTCAGGTTTAAGTACAAACCCGATGCTGCGTCGAACCAATCGTATTCGCACCATCTATTCCTCCCTGGCCATTGAGCAGAACACATTAAGCCTTGAGCAGGTTACCGCTGTCCTAAACGGAAAGAAAGTCATTGCCCCGCCCAAGGATATTACTGAAGTTAAGAATGCTTATGAGATCTACGAAATTATGGACTCACTGGATCCCTACTCTGTTGATGATTTCCTGAATGCCCATGCTGTTATGACCAAGGGTTTGACGGAAGAATCCGGCTGTTTCCGTTCCGGCCCTGTAGGGGTAGTGGACAAGCAGGGCAACATTCTGCATTTCGGAACTCTGCCGGATTACGCACCAGGACTGACCCGAGAATTGCTAAATTGGGTTAAAGATAGCGATCTTCATATGCTGATCAAAAGCTGTGTGTTCCATTATGAGTTAGAAGTGATCCACCCCTTTGCCGATGGTAACGGACGAATCGGTCGTCTGTGGCATACCCTCCTACTGACCCAGTGGAAACCCATGTTTGCGTGGCTACCGGTAGAATCCATCATTCACGACCGGCAGAAGGAATACTATGCTGCCATTAACCGCGCCAACTACGAGGGCGAGTCTACCGCGTTTATCGAGTTCATGTTGTCTGCCATCAAGGAAGCGTTGTTAGAGGCCGTGCAGACCAGCGGTGCCGCAGAAAGCATGACCACCGACGAGCTGCGTTGGTATAAAATCGAACTCTTCTTGAAGAAAAATGGTACAATTACCAATGCTGATGTACGCCAGTTGTTCCAAGTATCTTCGGCAACCGCCAACCGAATACTTTCCAAGCTGACTGACGACGGAAAAATCCAGAAAATTCGCATTGGCAAATCCTGGGGATACGTACAATAAAAACAGAATCTTGGTAGGCAATGTTTGTTAACCTTTAATTTCAAACAATAACCCCTATGAAATATATGCGCCTGTATCTTGAAGGAAGCATGATTAGCTAAAATTCATTCACACAGATTTCGCACATCTTTTTCGGCGATACTGTAGGTTTTTATTCCTATAAATCAGGATTCCCCTTCTCGATGGGTATTTAGGGATTCGCTTATTCTACCAGTAACTCTTCGGTGATAATCTCCGCCGAATTCTTGGATGTAATGGTATAGCGAATTGTCTCCGGCTTATGCCGCAAAGGCACAGCAGCTGGAAAAGATACTGCTGTATGGTGCTTTAGATAGTCAAACTTCAGTTTGACAACGAAGTAAGTTCCGTCATCAAAAATATCATAACAGAAAATATTATCGAGTTCATTTTCATAATCCTCTTGATAGTCCTCCATACCAGGCAGCATCGGTACAGGATGATATACGGGAGTTTTTGGATGGCTTGTTAGTGCTGAATCATAATCGCCATACTCAGCTGTGCTATGGATTCCAAACAATTCATGCATGTTGCAATCGTGAGAAAGATAACGCATCGTCTCTAAGCTCAACTCAGGGAACTCCTCTATGGTAATCAGCATGTCTTTAGGGATATACAACGCAACATCAATATCCTCATCCACGTTAGTTCCTTTGTTAGACAACGCAAGCTTAACACATTTTAATCCAGCAAATGCCTTTTCAAATGCTAACCAGGCTGACAAATCCACAATCTCTTTATATATCTCGCACAGCAATCGATGCTTTCGTTTTTCTTCGTTTGTACCTTCATATTGAGGGCCCGCTAAAACGGAATTTATACCAGACTTTTTAAGGTCGCCAACACAGAAGAAATCGTTGGGCAATGTAATTTTTGCGATACTCGCTATCTCGCGTATTACTTTTTCTTTTTCATGATCAAACTCAATCGGCTGATATAAGGAAGAGAAAAAACTGCCCATTCTCTCTCGTTGGCATTTTCATCTCTTGATCTTGAAGAGGCATGTCCCTGAGAGGAACAATTGGATCTTGGAGATAGTTTGAATAGAAGCTGTGCAGAGCAGTCAAGGCCTGATTTACGGTATATTCATTTATTGCTTCAGGAATACTGTGA
Source organism: Faecousia sp. (assembly GCA_045546835.1). Lineage (GTDB taxonomy): Bacteria > Bacillota > Clostridia > Oscillospirales > Oscillospiraceae > Faecousia. Next base: position 15,484 of record JAZQDL010000089.1, on the reverse strand, counting down.
ATCTGCTTAGCTAGCGATTGGAATCCTCTATCTACCAGTTCTCTTTGCTGCTGATGTTCTTGTTGATTTGTCCACACAAAGAAGTCCGGACAAACCGCAGCTAAAGAAAAGTATTGTGCTCTATAATTACCAACTGCCGCATCAGGAATCACTTCAAGTCGACGATTTAGCTCACCACGAAGATGCTCCTGCATCTCCTCGGTACAAGAGAGCCCATCTAAGTAGACACGGAAGCTATCATTAAGTACCGAGTAAAATTCCTTCAAACGTTTTTCATACTCATTAAGACCTTCTAGAGGATTAGGTAGTACTAAATCCCAGTCCGCAATTTTTCTGCCATTAGCCTCTAGCGATGCACTTTCCTTAGCTTGAAGCTTCTCCTGATAAGCTTTAAGGCTTTTTTCTGTTAAACAGTACTGTACTTCGTCCAAATAGATATTTCTTTCCTTGTCCGGAAGAAATATCTTCACAGTATCAAAATAAGCAGAAAAAATCAGAAGTACATTAGCAATCTGTGCATTCTCTGCTCTGGTCGCGAAATCCTCATCCTTTTTACAAACAAGGTTCTTAATAGAAGAAATAGCATTTTCAATTTTTTCACCAGCATCAAGCCAAGTAAGGCCTTGCTCAAGAGCTTCACGCAATGCCATTGCTGTCACGAAATCCTTATTTATTAACACCGGGATGATCAACATTGTTGCTTGCAAAATTGGCTTTACATCTTCCCAAACAGACTTTTTCGTCTGAAGAATTTTGCAAATTTTCGAAAATGAAGCATTGTTGATTAATCTCTCGTCCATGGTAAACCCTCCATTTTGTGTAGCAAAATGATTACATTTATATATTACCATAACAAATTCTTTTTTTCTACAAATTATACCATTTTTTGATAACAAGATAATCTTTACACCAAAACTGTGAAACTAAGGCTACATAGCTATCATCTTTGGATCATATGTAACAACATGATGCTAACTTGTAGTTTTGCTTAGGAATCCACCAGATATTCTAGTACGAAATAACACCTTACTGTTTTCTTCGTTATTAAGCATTGTTACAGCAAAGAGGCTAATTTAACAAATATCCAGCATTTACTTCCCAGTAGATTGACGCAATTTAACATTCGGATTATAGCATAAAAATTTATTGTTAACCAAAACGCTCCATAACCACTCTCGCCTGTACTCTCAGTTCTTGTGTAACATGCGTATAGATGTTCATAGTTGTGGAAATATCGGAATGTCCCAGGATATCCTGGATCAGCTTTATGTTCATTCCGGATTCGCACAATCTTGTGGCAAAGGTATGTCTGAGGTTATGACAGCTAAACTTCGGTAGCAGTACAGCTGGGTTTTTGCTTTTCAAGAACTCAGCATCATTACAATTCCGGATAATTCGTCTATATGCCTTATTCAACGTTCCTTGATGTTGCAGTGTTCCAAAGCGATTTAGAAAGACAAAATCCGTGTATCCATCAACAGTAATATCGCAGATGACACCCAACTGTTTCTGCATTTCCTTTTCCATCAGGAATGCTTTTCTGACGGTTTCAGTCATAGGAATCAGCCGCTTGCTGGCAGGTGTCTTGGTATCGTTAATGGCATATTTACATTCATAGTTCCCTTTACTGTAATAGACCAGCGTATGATTTACATTGATCATCCCTTCTTCAAAATCAATATCGCACCACCGGAGCCCGGTCGCCTCGCCAACCCGCATACCTGTTCCGAGTAGTACAGCCGTAATGGGATACCACTTTTGATTCTCAGTATTCTCCTGTAAGAAACGAAGCAGCAACGCCTGCTCCTCCACGCTTAACGCCTCCCGCTTTTTATGATGGAGGTTATGAGCGCGTTTCAGCTCTTTTGTCGCATTGTCAGAAGGGTTGTGGTCGATGAAGCCATCGTCCACAGCAATCTGTAGGACTTGATGTAGAATGGTTTGTACGGCATCAATTGTTCCAGCCTTTAGCCTGCACTCATCTGCCAGGTGATTGTAAAACCGCTTGATATCCGACTTTCTGATTTGTTGCAGATACATTTCTCCAAGGCTGTCCCGCACATAACGATCGTAATTATAGCAGTAGTTGCGATAGGTATTATCCCGTACACCCTTTTTTAGTTCCTTCCACAATTCATAAATCTGATTCAACGTTGTTCTGGGATGCGAAAATTTCTCATTTACGGAACGTTCCTTGGAATTTAGTTCCTGTTCCCTTTTGCGCAACTCCTCTAACGAACGGGCATAAATGGAAAACTGCTTTCCATACACCTTGTAGCGGTACTCATATCGCCCATTCGTACGCTCGTATTCTCCCATACGGAGTCTTCTTCGTCTGCTGTCATATCTAATTTTCTCAGCCATATGATTGCCCCCCTAAATAGAATAAATATCTCTGAGGTATTCCTCAAACATCACACGTTTAATCAGACATTTGCTTCCTACCCAGAGAACATAAGGGCAATCCTCTTTTGCAGTCAGTTGACGCAACTTTTGCATACCAATGCCAAAATACGCCGCTGCCTCCTGAATAGTCAAATTCGACTTTTTCCACACGGGAATCTCCGTTTTCATATGAAAACCTCCTATTAAATAATCTGTCTTTCGACAAGAGTATTTTACAAGAAAAGCGAGACCCAGCCAATTGGCAAGGTCTCGCTCATTTCATAAGTTGTTATAAGTTATTACCGCAACACGATTTACCAATGGTATACCAACGGTCTGTAATGCTTTGACAACAAAAAATAACTTGTCAAAACTCTTCATATTGCGTCATATTGCTTCATATTCAACCGTTTCAGTCCAACGGGCGCATCGTGGGGAACAGGATAACTTCCCGGATGGTATCGGAGTTGGTAAAGAGCATAACTGCCCGGTCGATGCCGATGCCCATACCGCCCGTAGGAGGCATACCGTATTCCATAGCATTGAGGAAATCCTCGTCCAGCATTTCGGTCTCGTCGTCGCCGCGCTCCCGCTGCTCCACCTGCTTCATAAAGCGCTCCCGCTGGTCGATGGGATCATTCAGCTCAGAATAGGCGTTGCCCATTTCGCTGCGGCAGATGAAGAACTCGAAGCGCTCGGTCAGCCGGGGATCTTCAGGAGACCGCTTTGTCAGGGGGCTGACTTCCACAGGATACATTGTAATAAAGGTAGGCTGGATCAGGTGCTCCTCTACCCGCTGGTCAAAGCAGGCATACAAGGCATTGCCCCAGGTCTTTTCTGCTGCGTCAGCCAGCTCCACGCCCTTAGCCTTTGCAGCAGCCACAGCTTCTGCATCGTCGGAGATCGCGCCAAAGTCGATGCCCACATACTTCTTGACCGCTTCCACCATTGTCATTCTGGGCCAGCCGGGGGCAAGGTTCACCTTCTCGCCCATCCACTCCAGCTCATAGGTTCCTAAGTAGTCCTTGGCGAAGGTGGTGAAGATGCCTTCGGCAATGTCCATCATATCGTGGAAATCCGCATAAGCCTGATACAGCTCCACAGAGGTAAACTCCGGGTTGTGCTTGGGGTCCATACCCTCGTTGCGGAAAATTCTGCCGATCTCATACACCCGGTCCATACCACCGATGATCAGCCGCTTCAGGGGCAGCTCGGTGGCAATGCGCATAAACATATCGATGTCCAGGGTATTATGGTGGGTCACAAAGGGACGGGCAGATGCGCCGCCGGCGATGGTGTTCAGCACCGGGGTCTCCACCTCAATGTAGCCCATATTGTCCAGGAAGTTCCGCATATGCTTAATGAACTTGGAGCGGACTACAAAGTTGCGCTTGACTTCGGGGTTGACCATCAGGTCCACATATCGCTGACGGAAACGGATCTCCTTATCCGTCAGACCGTGGAACTTCTCCGGCAGGGGCAGCAGGGCCTTGGAAAGCAGGGTCACTTCCTTTGCACGGATAGAGATCTCCTCGGTCTTGGTCTTAAAGACCTCGCCGGTGACACCTACGATGTCGCCGATGTCGTTTTTCTTAAAGCGGGCGTATTCTTCTTCGCCCAGCTCGTCGATCTTTACAAACAGCTGGATACGGCCTTCGCCGTCCTGCAGGTCGCAGAACATAACCTTGCCCTGTCCCCGCTTAGACATCAGGCGGCCGGCAACAGACACACCCTTGCCTTCCATTTCGTCGTAGTTTTCCTTGATCTGCACAGAGGTGGCATTAAAGTCAAACTTGGTCTGCACAAAAGGATCGCGGCCCTCTTCACGCAGAGCCTTGAGCTTATCGTGCCGGACCTGAACCTGATCGGACAGGGGCATTTCTGCCTGGGGTACAAACTTTGCCATTACTATCTCCTTAATCTCTGGTCACTTCAACGACCTTCATCTCATAGCTTCCGGAGGGTGCAGCAACACTGAAGGTATCGCCGGCAGACTTACCTACTACGGCGCGGCCGAAGGGAGAGTCGTCGGAAAGCTTATATTCCATCGGATTGGCTTCCTGAGAGCCGGTGATCCGGTAGGTAGTCTTTTCACCGGTAGCCAAATCCTCAACAGTTACGGAGCAGCCCAGACCTACACGGCCGGTAGCCTCGTTCTCATCCTCGATAATCACTGCGTGGGACAGGATGTCCTCGATCTCCGCAATGCGGCCATAGAGCTTTGCCTGCTCGTTTTTCGCAGCATCGTATTCGGAGTTTTCAGACAAGTCACCGTAGGAGCGGGCTTCTGCAATCATTGCAGCGATCTCACGCTCACGGGTGGTTTTCAGATAATTGAGTTCCTTTTCCAGGTCGTGAAGACGCAGACTTGTGATCTTAAATTCCTTTGCCATAACAAAAAGATCCTTTCTGAGCAAATTTGTTCACTATATTATAGGGGAAAATAATTTCAGAGTCAAGTAATTTTCCATTTTTTCATAGGTTTTCCTTATAATTATAATTAGCGGCGGGAGCAAGCCCCCGCCCTACGATCACACTGAAGTAGGGCGGGGGTTTACTCCCGCCGCAATAACAGGCTCAATCTTTTTTCAACGCCTCTATTGCAGCTTGGAGCTGAGGATCGTTTTCTGGCTCCAGGGTTTTTGCATAAATCAAGGCGGCGGTCTGTTCGTCCACCTCGGTGACAATCTGAGGTGTTAAGCCACCGGTTTCGGCTAGGCTTACCCCCTCCGGGGTATAGTATTTGCCAATAGACAAGCCAACGGCAGAGCCGTCGAGCAAACGATAGGTGGTCTGAAAATATCCTTTTCCGCAGGTCTGTTCTCCGGCGGTGATCGCCCAGTCGTACTCTTCCAGTGCCGCTGCAAAAAATTCTGCGGCTGAATAGCTTTCACCGTTTACAAGCACTGCCATCGGCAGCTCCAGGCACTGTGCATCGGATCGGAAAATTTGTTCCTTTCCGGTATAATCCACACTTTGAAAAATCACACCCTCCGGCAGCAGATAGTCAAGGAGCTTTGTAAGCTCCGTCAGATATCCGCCGGGATTGTTGCGTACGTCAAAAATCAGTGCCTGTGCCCCCTGCCCTTTCAGGTCCTCTATCGCTTTTATGGTTTCATCTGCGCAGTTTTCATTGAAGTTTGCAATGGTCACAAGACCGATATTCCCGGGTAGCATTTGGGCGGTGGCAACCTCTACGCGGATGGTGCTGCGGGTCAGTGTAAAGGAAAAGCTCTCCCCTTCCCGCAGGACAGAAACGGTCACATCCGTTCCTTCCTCTCCCCGGATCAGGTTTCTTGTACCCTCTGTGCCCAGCGGGCACACCGGCTGACCTTCCACTTCTGTCAGAATATCTCCGGGCAAAATGCCTGCCAGCTGGGCAGCGCCGCCCGGCTGGACCTGCAGAATATCAAAGCCTTTTTCATCCTCACGGACCTGGATGGTAATGCCAACGCCCACATAGGCATTCTTTTTCCCTTCCTCGTAGGTTTCATATTCTGAAGCAGGAATGTAGTAGCTCCACCGATCACCCAAGGAAGCCACCATTGCCTTTGCCGCTGCATCTTCCATTGCCTCTTTACTTGTTTCCCCAATAAAGTGGTTTTCCAGCAGGTATTGCAGTTGCTGCAGCTTTCCGGAGTTTTGGGTGCAATAAAGCACCGTCAACGCCGCCACCGCAGCTGTTAAAACATAAGACATTACCCGCAAAAGGGTCTTCATCCAGTTTTTCATTTTATCACCCCGTACACATAGGACTGTAAAAACCTAAAAGCCGTCAAATTTCTGTTTAACGGTTACTCCCATCGTAGGGCGGGGGGTCTGCTCCCGCCGCTACCGCACCATCAAATGATAATCATTCTGTGATATTGGGGCATCGAACCGCAACATCACAGACGGCGGGAGCAGAGCCCCCGCCCTACCATAATCAATTCGTCAAACAGAAATTTGATAAAATAAGAGAGGTAGCTCGGTTTGAGCTGCCTCCCCATTTATTTCATCCTGGATAAATATGCGTTTCTTTACAGCCCCATTGTCTTAATACATAATATGCTCTGTAAAAGCTTAAATATTGATGTAGTCTGCCGGATTCACATAAGTACTGTTATAGCTGATGCCAAAGTGAAGGTGGGAGCCTGTAGAGCCACCGGTAGAGCCCATATAGCCGATCACCTGGCCCTGGCTCACATAATCACCCACAGAAACCACATAATGGGTCATATGCATATAAACAGATGCCCATCCCCCTTCGTGGATCAGCTCCACATGGTAGCCGGCACTGCCGTTATAGGAGGCAATTGCCACTTTGCCTGCCTTGGCGGCGTAGATCGGCGTACCCTGGGGACCTGCCAGGTCAACACCGTAGTGCATTTTCCAGTTTCCGCTGATGGGGTGATAGCGATAACCGAAGGGACTGGTGAACGCCACATAGGAACAGGGTGTGATCCAGCCGCTGCTGGAGGGGATACTGGTGCTGGGTTTATAAGTAGGTGTGGGAACAGAGGTTGCAAGCCACTCCTCGTGCTTTGCCTTGTCGTATTCCTTTTCCTTCTGGGCGATCTGAAGCAGCAATTCTGCCTGCTCGTCCTCAGACTGCTCCAGCAGATCCTCAAACTCCTGACCCTTCGCCACCAGCTCTACCAGCAGGGCATCCGCTTCTGCCCGCTTCTGCTCCAGCGTTTTTTCTGTTTCAGCCAGTTCCGTTCTGGTAGTTTCCAAAGCTGTCTTTTCCGTTTCCAGTTCTTCCTTGGCATCGGAAACTGCCTTTGCTGCTGCGCTCATTTCCTGCATCCGCTTATTGTCGGCAGCGGCGATCTCCCGAACGATGTTCAGCCGGTCCAGCAGGTCAGAAAAGCTGTTTGCCTGAAACAGAACAGACCAATAGGACAACGAGCCGTTTTCTTCCATTGCACGGATACGCTCTTTGTTTTTTTCGTTCAGCTCTGCCAGCTTGGTTTCTGCCTCCACCAGCTCATCCTGCTTATCTGCGATCAAAACGCTGTAAGCAGAGATCTGCTCATTGATATTCTTCACCTGCTCGTGAAGCAGGAAGACTTCCTGATCGATCAAGTCCTTTTGGGCAACCACTTTCTCCATTTCGCCCATATTTTCGGAAAGCTGATCTTCCAATGCCTGAATTTCCGCCTCGATCTTCTCATTGTCCTTCTTCAGGTCGTTAAGCTGCTCTTTAATTGCGCCGGAGCTTTCTGCACTTACCCGGCTGGGCAGAACGCCTACGATCAGGCCAAGGAGCATTACAAATGCCATAAATCCCGCCAGGATCGAAACAAATAACTTTCTGTTTTTCATACTTACCTCGTTATACATCCATAAACTTACGGATTGAAGTCCAGCTTCCCACAACACCCACAAAGATACCGGCTGCGGCAAAGGTTGCCACCATGGGCCAAACCATTTCCCGGAAGGGAACAAAATTGAACAGCTTCAGGGTGTCCACTGCGGCGATCCGGTTGGACAGGGTGTCATACATAAACCATTCCAGGGCAAACGCCAGACCTGCACCCAGCATACCAAGTGCAAAACCCTCCACCACAAAGGGCAGGCGGATAAAGCCGTTGGTAGCACCCACCATTTTCATAACAGCGATCTCATCCCGCCGGTCATACATTGCCAGCTTGACTGTATTGGAAATGATCAGCAGGCTCACCACCAGCAGCACAACAATGATCACAATGGATGCAAGCTGCAAAATATCCTGCAAGGTAGAAAAGCCTTCCGCCAGCTCATAGGCAGCGGAAATATCGCTCACGCCGGAAATTCCCCGAATAGACTGGGTGGTATCTTCCATCAGGTGATTGTCCACCAGTGTCACCACGAAACGGTGACGCAGGTAGGTGGCATCCACGCCGTTGAATGTACCGGTATCTGCATAGTCTGCAACAAAGTCCTTCAGAGCATCCTCCCGGGAAACAAAGACAGACTGGTGAACATTTTCGATCCGGTTGATCTGGGTGCCGATGCTTCTCGCTTCTGCATCCGACAGGGTCTCATCTACATATACCACGATCTCGTTGGTCTTGTTCAGATCCTCCACAATAATGTTCAGGTTATACATCAGGCTGGAGAATGTGCCCACGATTAGCAGGCAAGCCACCGTAACGCACACGGCGGCAAAGGACATAAAGCCGTGGAGAAAAATACCCCGGATGCCCTCTTTCAATAAATATCCAACATTATTAATTTTCATACTCTGTAATACCCATCCATTCCGTCGTGGACCACAAGACCCTCGTTGATGGCAATGACGCGCTTGGAGAAGCGCTCCACCAGATCCTTCTCGTGGGTGACCACCAGCATTGTTGTGCCCAGATTGTTGATCTCCTGCAGAAGGCTCATAATCTCCAGGGACCGATCCGGGTCCAGATTTCCGGTAGGCTCGTCGGCAATGATGGTAGAGGGGTTGTTCACCAGCGCTCTTGCGATGGCAAGACGCTGCTGCTCACCGCCGGAAAGCTCCGTGGGATGGCGGCGGCTCTTGGTTTCCAGACCCACCAGCTCCAGAATATAGGGAACACGGTCACGGATCTCCTTCGTGCCTGCACCGATGGCGCGCATAACGAAAGCCACGTTCTCGTAGACAGTCTTGCTTTCGATCAGCCGGAAGTCCTGGAACACGACACCTACGGTACGCCGCAGATAGGGAATTTCCCGCTTGCGAATCCGCTCCAGAGAATAGCCGTTAACGTGGACCATACCGGAGGTGGGCTTCAATTCGCCGGTGATCAGCTTAATAATGGTGGACTTTCCGGAACCGGAAGGACCAACCAGAAATGCAAATTCTCCATCCTCGATCTGCATAGAAACACCACGCAGGGCGTGGGTACCTACCGAGTAGGATTTGGTAACATTGGTAAATTCGATCATAATATCTCTTTACTCCAAAAATAGTGTAACCAAATTGTAACACATTTTAAGAATTATGTCAATCAGCCGAACTTCGAAAAATAATGGAAATTGTCAATTATAGCAAATTGCCCAAATTCGCACCTTCATATTATTCAATCCGACAAAACAGGGCGTGCACTGCATTTTAACAAATTCTTGGAATATCATACTTTCTCACCGACGAGAAAGTATGCAAAGAGTCGCCGAGGACCTTCCGTATGGTCCTCGGACTCCCCAGACGGCCTAAGGGGAAAGCGGATTGGATTTTGCTAAACGCAACTTTTCCTCCGCTTCCCCCTTAGGAAACCCCTTGATAATCTTCCCCGCATCGTGTTTTGACAGCTTGGGGTCCTTTGACACGCTGAATGTGTACAACTGCACACATTTATAACTGTTTCATCAAAGTCTCTGCGCTCATGATGCCGTCTATAGCCGCAGACATAATACCGCCGGCGTAGCCTGCGCCCTCTCCTGCCGGATACAAACCGGCAAGACCCACAGATTGTCTTTCCTCGTTGCGAAGAATTCGCACAGGCGAAGAGCTTCGGGTCTCCGGGGCAGTGAGCACTGCATCCGGATCTGCAAAACCTTTGAGATTGCCCTCCAGCAGGGGCATCGCCTTTTCGATCGCATCGGTGATACAAGACGGCAAACAATCGTGCAAGTCGCACCACTTGACACCGGGGCGGTAGGTAGGCTGTACTGCTCCCGGACCGTCACTTGGCTTACCTATCAGAAAATCTCCCACCCGCTGGGCAGGTGCAGAATAATCCTTGCCACCGGCAGCAAAAGCTGCCTCTTCAATTTCTCGCTGCCAGTACATTCCCGCAAGAGGGCCCTCACCGGGAAAATCCTTTGGCTCTACGCTTACCAGAAGTGCGGCATTTGCATTGACACCATCCCGGTCTGCATAGCTCATACCGTTGGTGACCACCCTGCCTTCCTCAGATGCCGCAGCTACCACATAGCCGCCGGGGCACATACAGAAGGTGTAGACAGTCCGGTCCTCCAAATGTTTTACCAGCTTATAATCCGCCGGGGGCAGTGTTGGATCTGCCTTTGCATACTGCGCCTTATTCACAGTTTCCTGCAAATGCTCAATCCGCACGCCCATTGCAAAGGGCTTTGCCTCCATTGGAATGCCCAGTTCGTACAGCCTTTGGAAGGTATCTCTGGCGCTGTGACCGATGGCAAAAATTGCCTGTTCGCAATTTATCACCTCTCCGGTGCGCAGCTCCAGTCCGGTTAAATGTCCGTCTTTTTGTAAAATGTTTGTCACCTGAGAGCAGAAACGAACTTCTCCCCCAAGGCTGATGATTTTTTGGCGAATATTTTGCACCACTGTCAAAAGCACATCTGTACCGATATGAGGCTTGGCATCAAAGAGAATATTCTCTCTTGCGCCTGCCGCCACAAGCTGCTCTAAGACCCAACCGATCCGGGGATTGTTTACACCGGTATTCAGCTTGCCATCGGAAAATGTTCCTGCACCGCCCTCACCGAACTGCACATTGGAGGCAGTGTCCAGCTTTCCTGTCTGCCAGAATTTTTGCACTTTTTCGTGCCGGGAAGTGGCATCCTCTCCCCGTTCCAGCACCAGCGGGCGAGCGCCTGCCTGTGCCAGAATCAGTGCAGCAAACATTCCCGCCGGTCCAAAACCGACCACCACCGGGCGTTTCTCCGGGGGTGTATTCAAACGGGGCGGTTTGTAAAAGACTACCGGTGCAATGGCTGCCCTTTTGCAGCCGCTTTGCTTTAATATTTTCCCTTCGCTGCCATCCACCGCCACATCCACCGTATAGACGATGCGCACGTCCGGTTTCTTCCGGGCATCCACAGACCGCTTGACGATCTTCACCTGGCGAATCTTGGAGTTGGACACCTTCAGTGCCCGTGCCGCTTCATAGGATAGCTGGGCAACAGAATGCTCCGGAGGCATTGAAATCTCTCTGATTCGTATCATACGCTTCCCTTCCCTGCGTGCAAGCCTGCCAAGTGGCCGGAGCTCCACGCCCACTGCAGATTGTAGCCACCGCAGTCACCGTCGATGTCCAGCACTTCACCGCAGGCGTACAATCCGGTCACAATGCGGCTTTCCATTGTATTAGGATCAAACTGCTCTGTTAACACACCGCCAGCAGTGACTTGGGCACTGTCCATTCCCATTGGTTCGGTTAGTTCTATTTCAAAGGCCTTGACATTTCGGCAAAGTTCATTGCGCTCGTTGTCGCTGAGTTCTGCGGCGTTTTGTTTGCCTTTGATTCCTGCAGCTTTTGTAAGCACCCGACCCAGCCGGTTATGAAGAATTCCGGTGAGAATATCGTCCATAGGCAAATTGGTATTGGTGCGACGCAGAAGCTCTTTGTCCAGCATTTTTTCATCCCACTGGGGAAGAAAATCCATTCGGCAAGCCCAGCTCCCCGCTCCCTGACACACATCCCGGCTGATCTCAAAAATCACCGGACCGGAAATGCCATACTCTGTAAACTGCACTTCTCCGCTGCTTGTGGCAAAGACTTCTCCGTCCCGTAAAATCTGTGCACAGCAATTGGCACGGACACCTTTCAGCGCCGCAATGCCGCTCCATCCACATTTGATCTGCACCAGTGTAGGGCGCAGACGGGTAGCCTTATGTCCCAGCTTTCCTAAAAGCTGGTAACCGGATAGGCAACCGCCCAGCTTTGTGCCTGCAAGGCCACCGCAGGCAACGATCAATTTATCGCAGGTAACCGTTTCTTCTGCGCTTGTTACTACAAAAGTTTCTCCATCCTTACGGATCTTCTGGACTTCGAAACCGGTCTTTACCACAATGTTTTCTTTTTCCAGTGCAAGGCGCAGTACATCCACCACAGAATTAGCTTGGTCGGAATAGGGATAGACCTTACCGGAGGGCTCAGTCACTGTGTAAAGTCCCAGACCGGCAAACCAGGAAAGGGTAGCTTCCGGGCCAAAGCTTTCCAGTGCAGGCTTTGCAAAGGAAGGGTCTGTGCCGTGATAGCTGACCCCGCTTGCGTTTTTATTTGTAAGATTACAGCGGCCATTACCCGTTGCCGCCAGCTTTCGTCCCACCCGGGACTGCCGTTCCATTAAAACCACCTGTGTGCTTGTATTTTCCGCTGCTGCCAGTGCCGCCGCCATTCCGGATGCACCGCCGCCGATAATTCCAACTATCACCTGTTTCACCGCGCTTTCTGCGGCGGGAGCAAGCCCCCGCCCTACCGTTTTTCTCCATTATAACCCAATAACGCCCGGGAAACAAGAAAAACTTGCATTGGGCAATACCCCATAAGGAAGTAATGCCTGAAAAATGCCGTCTATTCCCGCCATTGTGCGTTAAAAATGCTCAAAATACACAAAAGCGGAAAAGGGACCGTTCAAAACCAATACTTCCTTATGGGGTGTTGCCCTTGGCAAAAGGATGTGTTATAATACAACCGGTGATGAAATGGATCGGTCGAATATTGAAAAAATTGCCCGCACATCGGAGGACAAGGTGCTCCTTGCCAAGGTGTGGGACAAAATAGATACAGGCATCCGCAAAAACATTCCCTCAAGCACCTGCTTTTTATCTCCCCGGGAGCTGGAAATGACTCGGTTTCTCTTTGGAAATTTAGAAGGTCTGCATCCCTTCGGCGGCTACGAAGGGGCAGAACGGCAAATGCTTGTGTTTCTGCCGGACTATCTGGACGAAAGCGCATTGTATGAAGACACGCCCTTTGCTTGCTTGCGTGCTACCTTTTATGAGGGTGACAGCCCCAACCACCGGGATTTTCTGGGTGCGCTGATGGGCGCAGGCATTGCGCGGGAGACTGTGGGCGATATCTGTGTGGGAAACGGGAACTGCGATTTCTTTGTAACAAACGAAGTTGCCCCCTATCTCCTGCAAAACTTTGAAAGCGCCGGTCGGACAAAGCTCCATTTGCAGGAAATTTCTTTGGCTGAAGTCAATGTTCCAGAACCGGAAACCAAAGAAATCCGGGACACCCTGGCTTCCCTGCGGCTGGACGGTGTGATCTCCGCAGGCTTTCGCATTGGGCGCAGTCAGGCTGCCCAGTATATAACTGCCGGCAAGGCTGCCGTAGGCGGTCTGCCCTGCGAAAAGCCGGATAAAGTGATAGACGAGGGTGCCGTTATTTCCGTCCGGGGACTGGGAAAAATGCGCCTGACAACCGTCGGTGGCCAGACGAAAAAAGGCCGTATTTCAGTGGTGATCCACCGCTATGTATGAGGTGAAGGATATGAATATGGATGAAGTAATTACCAGAATTAACGCACTGGCAGCAAAAGCAAAGGCAGAGGGCTTAACGGAAGAAGAAATCGTTGAGCGAGATAAACTTCGCAGGATCTATATCGACTCGGTGAAAGCCAGTCTGACCGGTCAGCTGGAGCATACCACCATCGTCTATCCGGACGGCACAAAGAAAAAAGTAGAGCGCAAGAAATAACAAAAAGAAGGGCTGCGCCCTGCTTTTTTATTGTATAATGACCGCCCGATGAGTGGTCTCCTTGCCGCAAAATTATGTGAGAGGGATTTGTTTGCATTTTCGGTCCGTAACTGTACGAACCGAAAATAAAAGTTCAGCCAGTGTTCGCACTGGCTGGCAACGCTCGTCCGCGTTGCATTTAGATTATTCAAATCCCTCTCACAGCACAAAAAACCCACACCGGATGGTGTGGGTTTTTTGTGGCGGAGTGAGAGGGATTTGAATTTGGCTGGATATTTACTATCTTTAACCAAAGCTAACCGTTTGCTAGTAAATATCAGCCAATTCCAAACATTTACTTGCCACTTTTAACCGTCGTTAACCATCGTTTACTATCCCCGTAAGGGAAAAAATAAGGGAAAAACGCAGCATAGCAGGTACACAAAATATAATTATTCAACTAAGCCATATTTGACTTTGATGCGGTCCAGCTTTTCCAGCATTGGCTCGGCGACGATGAGAATGAAGATTACCGTGGCGGCGGCGTGGATCAGATCCATGGGAAGGCCGGATACATAGTAGGCCTTCAGCATTTCCCAGTTAAGCGTTTGGGAATTGTACATCAGTGCAGCGGCGGGATTCATAATGCCGCCGTAGATGATCACTGCTGCAAACGCACCGAAGGTAGCCAAACTGCCACGGCTGCGACGAAGCAGACCCTTGCGGAATAGTACACCTGCCAGGAAGCCGATAATGCCCATACTGAACATCTGCCACGGCATCCAGGGGCCTTGGGAGAACAGCACATTCGATACCATCATGGTCACTGCACCTACCAGGAATCCCGTTTCGCCGCCGAAGGCCACACCAGAGATGATGACCAGCGCCAGCACCGGCTTGAACTGGGGCAGCATAAAAAATGCAGACCGGCCTGCGATACCAATAGCACACAACACCGCAATGGTGACCAGTTCTCTTGCTTTGGGTTTTCGGCTTTCAAACACCAGGAAGAAGGGCACCATGCACTCGATCAGCACCAGCAGCGCCGTCACATTGTAATGCTGATTGCCCAGGTACATCACACCGGCAAAGATGGTCAACGGAATACAAAGCACGATCAGTACCGCTGCCACAAGGGTGCGTTTGCTGAGTTTTCTCTGCTTGGCAGGAATCTGCAACATAGCAGATGGGGCGCTTCTTCGGCCAATGGACGCAATAAATACTCCCAAAGCAGCAATGAGCACCAAGTACAGAAGAAGCTGGTTTTCACCGGTTGCGCTGATACCCTCTTTGCCAATGAGGGCAGAAAGATCTGTGATGCTGGTGGCATAGAAGAACACCAACATGGCTAATGCCAAGGACACACCGGCAAGGAGTTTTCTCCATAGGAGCAGCGGCTTGGGCTTGAAATTCACCGCTGTTTCTTTCGGTTCGGGCAAGACAGTCGCTTCGGGGATTTCCGGTTCTGCAGGTAGCTCACCACCGCAGCAGCCGATAATATCGGACACTGTTACTGCTTTTGGAATCAAGTGCCGAGCCATACGGTTAGCCGGGGTGGTATAGAAGCTGTTGCCGGAGAAGAACTCTCTGGGTGTACCCTCTGCCACAATGCTACCATCAAAGAACAGACCGCACTTGTGGGCATACTCGGCACAGAAAGGCACATCGTGGCTCACCATCAAAATGGTGGTGCCTGCGGCAACAAGGCGGCGAAGAATCAGCGCAAAGGTCACCTTGAACTCTGCGTCAAATCCCTTGGTAGGCTCGTCCAG
>JAZQDL010000088.1:0-3139 GCA_045546835.1 Faecousia sp. | reverse complement strand
TTCACCAGCTTGTGGCGAACCAGCTCCTTGATGTTGGCGCGGGCGGGCTTCAGGTACTCACGGGGGTCAAACTTAGAGGGCTCATCGTTGAAGAACTGACGGATGGTGCCGGTCATAGCAAGACGCAGGTCGGAGTCGATGTTGATCTTACAGACGGACAGGCTTGCAGCCTTACGCAGCTGCTCCTCGGGAACGCCGATGGCATTGGGCATCTTGCCGCCGTTGGCGTTGACCATCTTCACATAGTCCTGGGGAACGGAAGAAGAACCGTGCAGAACAATGGGGAAGCCGGGCAGGCGCTTGGTAACCTCTTCCAGAACGTCGAAACGCAGAGCGGGAGGAACCAGGATGCCCTGCTCGTTAACAGTGCACTGCTCAGGAGTGAACTTATATGCGCCGTGGCTGGTGCCGATGGCGATTGCCAGAGAGTCACAGCCGGTGCGGGTCACAAATTCCTCAACCTCTTCAGGACGGGTGTAGGAAGCAGCCTCAGCAGAGACATTCACTTCGTCTTCGATGCCAGCCAGGCTACCCAGCTCAGCCTCGACCACAACGCCGTGATCGTGTGCGTACTCAACCACCTTACGGGTGATAGCAATATTCTCCTCAAAGGACTTGGAGGAAGCGTCGATCATAACGGAGGTAAAGCCGCCGTCGATGCAGGACTTACAGGTCTCGAAGCTGTCGCCGTGGTCTAAGTGCAGAGCCACAGGAATGTCGGGACACTCCAGCACAGCAGCTTCCACCAGCTTAACCAGGTAAGTATGGTTTGCATAAGCACGAGCGCCCTTGGAAACCTGCAGGATCACGGGGGACTTTTCCTCGCGGCAAGCCTCAGTGATGCCCTGAACGATCTCCATATTGTTCACATTGAAAGCGCCGATGGCATAGCCGCCATCATAAGCCTTCTTAAACATTTCGGTTGTAGTCACAAGAGCCATTTTTATCGTTCCTTTCATTCAAAGCGGATAACCGCCAATATTTCCAAATATATTATACCATATATTTTTTTGTTTTCAATAACATTTTTAAATTATACTTGCCGAAAAACAAAATATAATGTATATTGTATATGTTTGTGCAAAATACATTACCTAAGGAGTGTTTTTATATGAAGCTATCCCCTCTTCAGATCGCAAGATACCAGTATGCCCCCAAACTGCCGGGTATGCTCAGAAACGGTATTAACGAGATCTGCGTAAAAATCGGCGATGCCACCGAAAGTGTTGCAGACCACGAAAAGATCCAGGCGCTGTTCCCCAACACCTACGGCAAAAATGAGATCATCTTCCAGAAGGGTCAGAACACCAGCGAGGCAAAAAAGCAGGTTGTGGGCGTGATCCTGTCCGGCGGTCAGGCACCCGGCGGTCACAATGTGATCTGCGGCCTGTACGATGCACTGAAAGCCACCGATCAGGACAATGTCCTCTATGGCTTCAAGGGCGGTCCCAGCGGTCTGCTGGACGATGACTACCTGATCTTCGACGACGAATATATCAATGCTTACCGGAACACCGGTGGCTTTGATATTATCGGCTCCGGCAGAACCAAGCTGGAGACCCAGGAGCAGTTTGCCATTGTGCAGGAGACCTGCAAAAAGCACGGCATCAATGCCCTGGTGATCATCGGCGGCGACGACTCCAACACCAATGCAGCAGTTCTTGCGGAGTACTTTGCTGCAAAGAACGCCGGTATTCAGGTAATCGGCTGCCCCAAGACCATCGACGGCGACCTGAAGAATGAGGATATCGAGTGCTCCTTCGGCTTTGATACTGCCACCAAGACCTATGCAGAGATCGTGGGCAACATCCAGCGGGATGCCAACTCTGCTAAGAAGTACTGGCACTTTGTGAAGGTTATGGGCCGTTCCGCCTCCCATGTGGCACTGGAAACTGCTCTGCAGACCCAGCCCAACATCTGCCTGATCGGTGAAGAAGTGGCTGCCAAAAAGATGTCTCTGGCACAGCTGTCTGATTACATTGCTGACAGCGTTGCTGCCCGCGCAGCCAAAGGCTGGAACTTCGGTATCGCCATTATCCCCGAGGGTATCGTGGAATTCATTCCCGAATTCTCTATGCTGATCAGCCAGATCAATGAGCTGCTGGCAGGCGCAAAGGCGGATGCTTTCAATGCCCTGCCCACTTGGGAAGAAAAGTACGCATTCATTGAAAAGGGTCTGACCCAGGAGGCTATGGCTGTTTTTGCACTGCTACCCCAGGCAATTCAGCAGCAGCTGTTCTTGGAGCGTGACCCCCACGGCAATGTGCAGGTTTCCTTGATCGAGTCCGAGAAGCTGCTATCTGCCCTGGTAAAGGAAAACCTTCAAAAGCGCAAAGCCGCTGGCGCATATAATGGCAAGTTCTCTCCCCTGCATCACTTCTTAGGCTACGAAGGCCGTTGTGCTTTCCCCTCCAATTTTGATGCAGACTACTGCTATAGCCTGGGCTACAACGCCTTTATGCTGATCCAGTATGGCTACACCGGTTACCTCAGTAAGGTCTCTAACCTGTCTAAGCCTGCCGAGGAATGGATCGCCGGCGGTATGCCCATCACCAAGATGATGAACATTGAACGCCGCCACGGCGCTGACAAGCCGGTTATCCGCAAGGCATTGGTAGAGCTGGAAGGCAAGCCCTTTAAATACTTCGAGGCAAACCGGGAAACCTGGGCAATTGATACCTGCTATGTCTACCCCGGCGCGATCCAGTACTGGGGCCCTGCAGAGGTTTGCGACAAGACTACTATTACCCTGTCTTTAGAGCAAAATTGATTTTAACCGCACAAAAAAAATGGGCGTGTTGCAAAATTGCAACACGCCCTAAAACTATACAACCCTCTACATCCTGCGGATATAGGGGCGGATATTATCCGCCCGCGGGCGACTAATAGTCGCCCCTACAGTTTGATTATTTTACGATTGTTTTTCCGGAAGCTTGCTGCGACGGCGGCGACGGGAATTGGAGGAACGGTGCGGATTTTCCGGCTCTGCCTTTTCTGCCCGGCGGGCATATGCCTGCGCAGCCTCGGAGGTGGCCTCATAGGTTAAGCGGCTGACCCGGACTGTGCCGGCAGGCTGGTCAGACAACCGCACCCGAATCAAAAATTTTCCGTGCTCCGGACAGGTGGCAAGATCCATATA
>JAZQDL010000087.1:0-3729 GCA_045546835.1 Faecousia sp. | reverse complement strand
CCCTTTTTGTAATTTCCGTTGAAAAACCGAAGTGGCTATGGTATAATACGGAAGCTATCCGGGGAAGCAGGTGAAAAACCTGCGCGAGCCCGTCGCCGTAAGGTGCTTTTTGGCACTTGCCTGACCCAAATGCCGCAATTTGGGGAAATGCCATTGGAACTTTCCGAGAAGGCTGGCAGTTGCTGCACCAAGCCGGAATATCCGGAAGCAAAACCTTTCATTCGCTGCGGAGCCGGCATCGGAAAGGGAATAAAATAAAAGGAGTATACAACTATGAAGAGAAGCAGCACAAAAAAATGGCTGTCGTTCATCGTTTGTATGGTGCTGATTGCGGCTATGGCACTTTGTATGAGCGGTTGTAACGACATTGCGCAGGAAAAGCAGACCGAGCCTACGGTATTTACCGACGGACAAAGCCTTGGTCAGGGCGCGACCCAATTTACCCTGGAAGTGGTAGATCTGGATGGCAGCACTGCCACCGCACAGATCAGCACCGATCAGGAAACAGTAGGGGAAGCACTGCAGGAACTGGGTCTGCTTAAGGGAGAGCAGGGCGCGTTCGGACTGTATATTAAAGCAGTCAACGGTATCCCGTACAGCTACGAAACAGACGGTGTATACTGGGCGTTTTATATCGACGGCGAGTATGCCCTCACCGGTGTGGATACCACAGACATCGTCCCGGGAACCACCTACACCCTGAAAGCACAAAAAGCAGAATAAACACAAGGGCGCGTGCTGTGCACGCGCCCTGATTTTATGCGTATTGATCTAAGATTTCCTGAATTCTTTCTTTTACCAAAGCAGCAAGGGCGACGGTGGTCATACCCTGATATTCTTCGTAGGGAATCGGCTTCAGGTAGTGCATCTGAACAGCAACCGGCTGCGTTCCCTTTTGGTCAAGGACTTTGAAGCTGTCAATAAATGCGATCGGCAGGATCGGGCACTTTGCCTTCATAGCCGCCTTAAAGCTGCCGCCGTGGAATTCATTCATCCGGTTTCCGGACTTGCTTCGTGTACCCTCCGGGAAAATAATATAGTTGCGTCCCTTTTTCACTTCCTCGGTCACGGACCGGATCACCGTCAGGGATTGGCGAACATCTGCCCGATCCATTGGAAAGGACTTTGTAGCAAGGGCAAGCTGCTTGATCAGTGGGACATTTTTCAGCTCGTGCTTAAAGACGGCTGCCAACGGACCTCGGAAGTCTGCCGCCACGGCGAGGATATCGAAAATGCCCTGATGGTTGGCGTAGAGCATAAAGCCGTCAGTTTCCGGAATATTTTCCCTGCCGAATACCTGAAGGGACACATTTCCCTTGGCGACGGCAAGGCGTATAAGCTGCTGAATATGGGTGTAAATTTCCGTTTCCGGATATTTTTCCGGAGCTTTTGCGTAGCGGCAAAGCTGAAAGAAAAATTTTGGCAGCCGGAAGAAAATTCCCAGTATCATTTTAAGTAGACGGGACATTTTGCGCCTCCTAAAGAATTTGCACATATTTTACCATAATTTTAAGGGAAAAGCAATTGCAGAAAATTGTTGAAACGCGTATAATGAAGAAAACGGCAAGGGAGAAAGAAGATGCCCAATATTATTGAAATTACGGATTTTAATGCCCCGGAGCTGGATGTGTATGCCCGCTTGACGGAGGCGCAGCTGCTAAACCGCTTCGATCCCTCCAGAGCAATGTTTATCGGGGAAAGCCCCAAGGTGATCCAGCGGGCGCTGGATGGAGACTGTGAGCCGGTGTCCATTTTGGTGGAGCGCAGCCGTATGACAGGCGAGTCTTTAGAGGTGATCGCCCGGTGCGAGGGTGTGCCGGTCTATACAGCAGATATGGATGTACTGACCCAGCTGACCGGTTATCAGCTTACAAGAGGCTTGCTGTGTGCTATGAAGCGCCCTCAGCTGCCGACTGTAGAGGAGATACTGAAAAATACCCGGCGGATCGCGGTGCTGGAGGAGATTATGAACCCCACAAACATCGGTGCTATTTTCCGCTCTGCGGCAGCACTGGGAATGGATGCGGTTTTGCTGACCGGTGGCTGTAGTGACCCCCTTTACCGCCGTTCTGCCCGGGTGAGTATGGGAACGGTGTTCCAGATTCCCTGGACCTTTGCACCTGAAAACTGGACGGAAATTCTTCACGAACACGGCTTCAAGACTGCTGCAATGGCACTGACCGATGATTCTGTTTCCATTGATGATCCGAATTTGATGCAGGAAGAAAAGCTTGCTGTTGTGTTAGGCTCAGAAGGGGACGGACTGTCTCAAACCACGATTGCCGACTGCGATTATACGGTAAAAATCCCAATGGCACACGGGGTAGACTCTTTGAATGTGGCAGCCGCCAGTGCTGTAGCCTTCTGGCAATTAAAAAAGGACTGTAAGTAAGGTTTTCGGCGGGAGCAAGCCCCCGCCCTACAAAGGTGTACGATCACACTCCGTAGGGCGGGGGCTTGCTCCCGCTGTGGCAAATGTGCATATTTACATCAAATCCATACACCAGATCACAACCAGTGCGGTCAATGTGACCAGTGTATCAATGGTGATACCGTAGAACATCGGGGCAAGACCGGCTTTTTTGAAGTCGGTGAGGCTGGTGCTAAGACCGATGGCAGCCAAGGCAGTCACCATCAGGAATTTACTTGCCTGCTTCATAATGCCGGACACTTCCACCGGAATACATCCAACGCTGTTCAAAATTGCCAGTGCCAGGAAGCCACAGATAAACCAGGGAATGATCTTTACGATGTTTACCTTTTGTCCGCCGCTTGTTTGCTGAAGCTCTTTGCGCTTTGCCCGTGTGCCGATCCAGGCAAATACCAGAACTGTGGGGATGATGGCAATGGTACGGGTAAGCTTGACCATTGTGGCAAAGTCACCGGCTGCCTCGGAAAACGCATAGCCGGAAGCCACCACACTGGCAGTGTCGTTAACAGATGTGCCTGCCCAGATGCCGAAGGCAATGTCGGACATTCCCAGAGCTTTGCCCATAATGGGATACAGAGCGACCATTACCATATCAAAAAGGAAGGTAGAGGACATTGCAAAGGCAATATCCTTATCCTCTGCATCGATTACAGGAGCGATCGCCGCAATGGCAGAGCCGCCGCAAATGCCTGTGCCTGCAGAGATCAGATTGCTCAGTTTCCAGTTCAGCTTGAAAAGCTTGCGGATAAAGTAGCCGCCGCCGAAGCACATTGCAAATGTGAAGATCATCACAAAGAAGGTCATTTTGCCAACGGACATAATGGTATTTACGGACAAGGATGCACCCAGCAGAATGATAGCACCCTTCAGGATCTTCTTGGATGTAAATTTCAGGGCAGGTTTGATCCAGGACGGATGAAAAAAGCTATTGATAATTGTACCCATAAACAGGGCGACGATGGATGCCCCCAGCAGACCGCCGGGGACAAGCTGCTCTACCAGAACGGACAGACCCGCCACTGCAAAACAAATGGCAATGCCCAGCAGAAATAAGCATTTCTCTTTTCTATCAGTATTCATAAAAACCTCCTGTTGCTCTTGCTTTTGTCAAATTATACCACTACCTAATAGGAAAAGCAACACACATCAACTGTAGCACTTCACAGCAACGAAAATGTAAATTTCTGTTTATCGAACTGATTATGGTAGGGCGGGGGCTTGCTCCCGCCGTTGGAAGCACCTGGTCATTGACGGCGGGAGCAAGCCCCCGCCCTACGATGGGTGCAATTGTCAAACAG
>JAZQDL010000086.1:0-6999 GCA_045546835.1 Faecousia sp. | reverse complement strand
TCCTTACCGCCGCAGACAGCGATGGCGGTAAATTCCCGCTTTCCGTCATACACAGCCTTGAAAAGTGCCGTTCGCTCGGCGCAGTTGGTCACGCCGTAGGATGCGTTTTCGATGTTGCAGCCGCAGTACACCGTGCCGTCGCCGCAAAGCAGCGCCGCACCCACTTTATAGCCGGAATAGGGGGCGTAAGCGTGAAGCATCGCCTCTTTGGCTTTGGTGATCAGATCTTCAGGTGTCATAAAATCTCCTCCGCAAAGCTTTTGCCGGGCGTTTCAAAGGGCACATCCAGCATTTGAGCCACGGTGGCCGCAATATCGGCAAAGCTCTCTCTTGTGCCAAGGTTCACGGGCTTCACCTGCTTGCCCAGCACCAGCAGCGGCACATACTCACGGGTGTGGTCGGTGGTGGCCGTGTACGCCGGATCACAGCCGTGATCGGCGGTGATCAGCACCACATCCTCCTGATGCAGCCTGGGCAAAAATTCACCCAGCCAGCGGTCAAATTCCGTCAGCGCCGCGGCATAGCCGCCCGCATCTCGGCGGTGGCCGTAGAGCATATCAAAATCCACCAGATTTACAAAGCACAGACCTTCAAAATCCTCAGCGGCATAGCGGTCGGTATGCTCCATACCGTGGGTATTGCTCTTGTTGTAAACATACTCGGTAAGGCCCTGACCTGCGAAAATATCGTGGATCTTACCCACGCCGATGCTCTGTAAGCCTGCTTTTTTCACTGCATCCAAAAGGGTCTGCTTCGGCGGCTCTAAGGAAAAATCGTGGCGGTTGGCTGTCCGGGTGAAATTGCCCGGCGTGCCCACAAAGGGACGGGCGATCACTCGGCCCACCCCGTGCTTGCCCTGGAGAATTTTCCGGGCAATGCGGCAGTGTTCGTAAAGCTGCTCCGGGAGGACGATGTCCTCGTGGGCGGCGATCTGGAACACAGAGTCTGCAGAGGTGTAGACGATCAGGTCCCCGGTGTCCAAGTGCTGCTTGCCGTATGCTTCAATGACAGCCGTGCCGGACCAGGGGGCATTGGCAAGAACGCCCCGCCCGGTCTGCTCCCGGAAGGGCTTTAATACCTCCTCCGGAAAGCCTTCCGGGTAGGTGGGCAAGGGCGTTTCGGAAACAAGTCCCGCAATCTCCCAGTGACCGATGGTGGTGTCCTTGCCCTTTGAGGCTTCCGCCAGCCGACCGTAAGCGCCGGTTGGCGCGGCTTCCTTGGGCAGACAGTCCACCCCGTCAATGTTCCCCAGACCGGCCTTTATGAGATTGGGAATGTGCAATTTCCCCGTTGCGGCACAGGACCGCAAAGTGTTAACATCTCTATCTCCAAATTGTTTACTATCCGGCATCTGCCCGATACCAAAAGAGTCTAATACAATTAAAAATACCCGGTTCATTGCCACACCCACTTTTCATGCAAAATGATTGTGTCCGCATTGCGGACGGATTATAAAACGGGCGGATGTAGGCATCCGCCCCTACGAATATCTATCGATGGTGCGTGTAGGGGACGATGCCCACATCGTCCCTATCAACTGTTAATTTTCCATTGCTGCGGCAACATCCAGTGCCACCGTCATCATCGTGGTGAAGGCGGTTTGGCGCTCCTCGGAGGTGGTCTCCTCGCCGGTGAGGATATGGTCAGATATGGTGCAGATGCACAGCGCCCGCTTGCCGTACCGGGCGGCATTCATATACAGGGCTGCCGCTTCCATTTCCAGTGCCAGCACGCCCATCTTTTTCAGGGCGTACACGCTGTCAAGACCCTCCGGCACCCCTTCGTGATCGCCGTAGAACACATCGGAGGAATTGATATTTCCCACGTGGTAAACAGCGCCCGCTGCCTTGGCTGCATCCACAGCTGCGCTTAATAGCTCGTAGGAGGCAATGGGGGCAAAGGTGCCGGGAAGATGAAACTGGGCGGCAAAATTGGAATCGGTGCAAGCGCCCTGACCGATCACCAGATCGTAGAGCTTAATATGCTCCTGAATGGCGCCTGCCGAGCCTACCCGGATGATGTTTTCCACACCGTAGGCGTTATACAGCTCGTGGGAGTAAATGCCGATGGCGGGCATACCCATACCGGATGCCATCACGGAAACCTTCACGCCCTGATAATAGCCGGTGTAGCCCTGCACGCCCCGGACATTGTTCACAAGCACCGGGTTGGTGAGGAAATTTTCTGCAATGAATTTAGAACGCAGAGGATCGCCGGGCATCAGAACAGTCTTGCCGAAATCCCCGGGCTTGGCGCTGATATGGGGGGTAGGTGTGGTTAACATAACGTCTCCTCCTTGTTGTAGGACAGTAAATTTGCAAAACGAATGTGTCCCTTGTTGGAATTGAAAATTGAAAGTTGAAAATTGAAAATTTCGGTATTTCCTTTGGAAATGATTTTAATAATATTTCGCGGGAAATCTTCTGCAAAGGGACAAAGACCCGTCCCCTACAACAATCTATTGTACTTTGTCAATAATTTTCAATTTTCAATTAAAATTTGCCCTTGGCAATTTTTACGATTCGGGATGTGCCCAGCCGGTCTGCTCCAAGGCGGATAAATTCCTCTGCGTCCTGGAGGCTTCCGATGCCCCCGGCGGCTTTGATCTTCACAGCTTCTCCCACATTTTCCGCAAAAAGGGCGATATCTTCAGTTGTAGCGCCGCCGGTAGAAAAGCCGGTGGAGGTCTTGATATAATCCGCGCCGGACTGGGTGACTACCCGGCACATTTCAATTTTCTCTTCTTTTGTGAGCAAGCAGGTTTCGATGATGACCTTCAGAAGCCGTCCTTTGCAGGCTTCTTTCACTGCCTTAATTTCCTGCAGGACTTTTTCAAATTCCCCGCTCTTGACCCAGCCGATGTTGATGACCATATCAATTTCGTCTGCGCCCTTGTCTACCGCATCCCTTGCCATAAAGCACTTAGCCTCTGTGGTGTCGTAGCCATTGGGGAAGCCGATGACGGTGCAAATTGCCAATTTGTTCCCTACATATTCTTTCACCTGGTTTACATAACAAGAAGGGATGCACACCGATGCGGTCCTGTATTCCATACCCTCGTCACAGATTGCCTTGATCTGCGCCCAGGTGGCTGTGGTGCTCAGCAGGGTATGATCGCATTTTGCTAAAATATCACAAAGTTCCATTTTAACCTCCGTTTTTTAACTGTAGGGCGGGGGTTTACTCCCGCCGCGATCCTTCGTTCCATTCTTTTTCTTCTGAATTTTCCAACCATTTCCCGGGATTTCCGTCAATGTATTTCCAACATTCCTGATATGCCTTTTCATTGCGCAAAACGGTTTCATAAAAGGATGTTTGGAAAATTTTTCTTCCCGGCGTGTTGAATGTCTGATTAAGTTCCTTTGTGGTTAATGATTTGTATGCACAAATGACATCCATTAAGGTAGGGCGGGGGCTTGCTCCCGCCGTTTCTTCAAGCACAATAATCGCGTGGATGTGGGTTGGCATGATCACATATTTATCAATTTTTACATAAGGATACCGTTCCTCCAAACAAAACAACTGTGCCTGTACGATTTTTCCGGCTTCTGTCAATGTAAGCACTGTCTCGGCGGGAGCAAGCCCCCGCCCTACAGTCGATAGGTTCGGGGCAGTAGTTTCGTTATGTATTGTTACATAGTAGTAGCCGGGAAGGCTTTAATCATATTCTTTTAAGCGGGGATGTTTTCGGTTTGGCAGGATCATTTTTACCTCTTTTGTGGCGGGAGCAAGCCCCCGCCCTACGATTGTCAAACGAAGACTATATTATCTGATTTTTTCTCCGTTGAGGATTGCTTCCTGTAATTTGTCCCCGGTATAGCGCAGAGTCAGCAGGAAGAAGGGGGCATTTTCCCACAGCAGATCTAAGAATATCTGGTCCCCCTCCCACTTGGGCAGGCTATGGAGAAAATCCCGGCTGATCCATTGCAGATCCCCCTCATCACATTCCTTTAATTCCCCTTGGAAGCCGTCGGCAGTAAACAGGTACATATATTCCCCCTCCGCCTGATCGGAAAGGAAGGTGACGATACCCCGGCACAGCCAGCGCTTCAAGGTCAGTCCGGTCTCCTCTTTTGCCTCCCGGAGAAGGCAGGCATCGGGAGATTCCCCTTCCTCCAGCTTGCCGCCGATGCCGATCCATTTGTCCTGATTGATATCATTTTTCTTTTTCGTCCGGTGGAGCATCAGCACATCGTCGCCCCGGAGGATATAACAAAGGGTTGTATGGAGCATAGGGTTTCCTCACTTTACAATCTCAATGGCGTGGTGCAGATTGACCGCTTCTGCGGTTTCGTGTCCGTCCTCCCGTTCCCCGTCCAGTGTCCAGGGCATATCCGCCGGTGCAGTGATCTTCACACTGGATGCACTGCGGAAGGTGATCATTTTGCAGTTATATTTCTGCTTCTGCACCGCCTGAATACATTCGGCGATCTCAGAAAGATCCCGGGGCGCACGGACAAGGAGAATTTCAAATTTTCCGTCTGCCATATCCACCTGCTTGGGGTCTAAGGTGAGAATACCGCCCAGGCTGGTAGAGTTGCAGATGGCACCGAACAGAAAACGGTCCTCAATGGTTTCCCCGTCCAGTTCTACTTTAATGGGAACATTCCGGATCTGGGACAGCTCCGAAATGCCTTCCAGCAAATAGGCGGTGTGTCCCAGGGCGTTTTTGATGTTCTGGGGGGTGGCATAGCTAGCCCGGGTGAACGCGCCGAAGGAGGCAACATAGGTAAAGTACCGGTCGCCGAATTTGCATACATCCACCTTTGCCGGACTTCCGGTGACGATCCGGTTTGCCGCCCGGATAAAGGTGTCGTTCAGACCCAGAGTCTTGGCAAAATCGTTTGTAGAGCCGGCGGGAATATAGCCGATGGGGACGCTGCAGCCGCTTTTGAGCAGTCCGGAAACGGTTTCATTGAATGTTCCGTCACCGCCGCAGCAGACGATCAGATTCTGATCCTTTGCCCGACGGGCAACGGTTTCTTCACCGTCACCTCGGCCTGCCGTCATATACACTTCCACCTGATAATTTGCCCGGTTAAACACAGTCAGGATTTCTGCCAAATGCCGGTTTGCTTTCCGCGTACCTGCATAGGGATTCATAATAAATAACATTTTTTTCATTGGGTTCACCCCGATTTGGTAGGTTTCTATCATTATTATATCATCCTGATACCAAAGCGCAAGAAAAAACCGTAATATTTACGCATCGTTCAAATTTTGGTTTGACGTTGCCTTCCCCCAGGGGAAGGCATTTGCCCCATAAATAGAAATTTCTGCCCTCTGGGGCAGAAAAAATCCGCACGGCAAACAGCCACGCGGAAAATCGAGGGGGTCTTATACATAGCCGTACCGTTGCACATAAGTCTTGCGATTGAAAGCAAGTCAGGCCGTTACTGACCGGAATGTTGACAAGCTACGCATATTCTGCGCTCGCTACTCCCTTACAGGATATATTTAACAATAAAATATTAGCACGGCAACTGAAAATGTCAACCGGATGTTCGCAATTTCGCTTTTCTTTTTGTCCTTTTGAACAAAAAGCGCTGGGACACTTGCCTTTTTCTGACCGTGTGTTATAATGCAGGTATCACTACTTCTTTTGGAGGTACTATTATGAGCAAAAAACCGGTTCTGGTTGTTATGGCAGCAGGTATGGGCAGCCGTTACGGCGGTCTGAAGCAGATCGACCCTGTGGGCAGCCACGGAGAGGCAATTTTGGACTACTCCCTGTTCGATGCCCACGAGGCAGGCTTTGAAACTGCGGTCATTATTATTAAGGAAGCCATCCGCAAGGACTTTATGGAGACTGTGGGCAAGCGGCTGGAGAAGTGTCCGATGGAGATCCGTTATGCCTATCAGGAGATCACAAAAATTCCCGAGGGCTTTACGATCCCTGCAGACCGTACAAAGCCCTGGGGTACAAGCCATGCAGTTCTTTGTGCGAAAAACGAGATCGACGGCGCACCCTTTGCAGTTATCAATGCTGACGATTACTACGGAAAGTCTGCATTCAAGGTCATTTATGAGTACCTGTGTAATGCAAAAGCAGGGGATGTAAGCCCCTACTGTATGGTGGGCTACCAGCTGGGCAATACAGTCACCGACCACGGCAGCGTGGCAAGAGGTATCTGCACCACCGATGAAAACAGCTACCTGACTGCTATCGTGGAGCGGACCAAGATCGAAAAATATGAAGGCGGCATCCACTACACTGAGGACGACGGTGCAACCTGGACCGATGTTGCTGCCGATACCCCCGTGTCTATGAATATGTGGGGCTTCACCCCGGATTTTCTGGATGCCCTGGAAGCAGGACTGCCGGAATTTTTGAAGGAGAAGGTTCCCGCCAATCCCCAGAAGGCAGAATATCTGCTGCCCACTACCGTTGCCGGTATGCTGGGTGCAGGCAAGGCTACTGTTAAGGTCCTCCGTTCTGCGGATAAGTGGTACGGCGTGACCTACGCAGCGGATAAGCCTATGGTTGTCGCCGCCCTAAAGGCACTGACCGACGCAGGCAAGTATCCTGTTACCGGACTTTGGAGCTAAATAAAAAGGACTACCCACAGGTAGTCCTTTTTAATGCAGAATGCAAAATGGATGTGTCCCTTGTAGGAATTGAAAATTGAAAGTTGAAAATTGAAAATTATGGGCAAAGTACGAAAGATTGTTGTAGGGGACGGGTCCTCCGTCCCTTTGCAGGAGATTACCTACGAAATAATATTAAAATTATTTCCGAAGGAAATACCGAAATTTTCAATTTTCAACTTTCAATTTTCAATTGGCAACGCCTTGCACCTTTTTTTCTCTGGGGAATATCTTGGAATGAGCGGCTCAGCCGCTGAAAATTTTCCGGAGGTATTTGAATATGTGCAACAATAACGGTTTCTGTGGCGGTAACATTTGCTGGATCATCGTTCTGATCCTCATCCTGTGCAACTGCGGCGGCAGTACTTTCCTGGGCGGCGGCAATGGCTGCGGCTGTGACAACAACTGCGG
>JAZQDL010000085.1:0-14845 GCA_045546835.1 Faecousia sp. | reverse complement strand
CGGCAGTCTGGACTGGAACAGTGGTGTGCTGACTGTCACTCACGGAAGCGATGGCGTAGAACTGGCAGAGCCGTACACCATCCAGCTGACACCTACGGAAGTCCTGGCACTGTCTGGCACCAATTACCTGTATTGCAATACTGGCAACACAACGGTATCGGGCAGAGCTGATCTTATAACAATCGTTGAGAAGTTGTCTAACACGATCGCAGCAATGTTGGAGGGATAAGGTATGAATCAGTTAATGATTGCTAAACAAGTAAACAGGGCATTACAAATGATGGCGCAGAGCCTTAATTTACCTGAAACAAACGCAATGGAGATTGCCGACCTTTACGAAGCATACTCAGTCGGCAAAACCTATCCTGCCGGTTATATCTTCAAATATGGGGTAAATGCTGATGGCGAAACACAGCTTTATTCCGTATTGCAGGAGCATACTTCCAAAGCAGAGTGGAAGCCCGATGAAACCCCCTCTTTGTATAAGGCGGTTGGCTTTACCGATGCTGGTGTGTCGATTTGGACACAGCCTCTTGGTGAGATTGACGCTTATATGAGCGGAGATTTGGTTGAGCATAACGGCTCGATTTGGGTCTCAACCATTGATGACAATGTGTGGGAGCCAGGCGTGTATGGTTGGATTATAAATCAAGAGTAACAACATAAAAGCACCACCCTTCTGGGTGGTGCTACCATAAAGGAGGAATAATCTATGTTCAAAATTGCATATGGTGCAGGACATAACCTGCACACCACCGGACGGAGAGTTCCCAAGGCTCTGGATGGTAGCGAAACAAAAGAATGGGTACTTAATGATCGGATTGCCCGATATTTTGCAGAGGCTGCTGGGCAGTACGAAGGCGTAGAACTTCTGCGGGTGGATGATCCGAAGGGTCAAAGAGAAGTGGATCTGTCCGCCCGCTGTATCACTGCCAATAACTGGGATGCGGACTTCTGCCTGGCAATCCATCATAACGGGGGCATCAATTTGGGCACCGGTGGCGGTATTGTGGCATACAGCTATCCTGGCAGTACCAAAGGCGCAGTCTACCGGGATGCCATTTATGAAGCCTGTATTGCTGCAAGCGGTCTGAGGGGCAACCGGGCAGACCCTAAAACTACAGAAAATTTCCAGGTTCTTCGGCAGACCAATGCGCCGGCAGTGCTGATGGAGTACGGCTATATGGACTCGGCAACCGATGCACCGGTAATCCTGACAGAAGCCTATGCAAAGCTGGTGGCATACGCCACGATGGAGGGGATTGCCAAGGTGGCGGGACTGAAAAAGAAGACGAATCAGGAGGGAAAAGAAGTGAATATTACATTAAATGTACTAAAAAAAGGCAGCAAGGGTGAGCAGGTCAAGGCACTGCAGCGGATGCTCTATGCTATGGGCTATTCCCTGGGCACAAAGAACCCTGTCGACGGGGAATTCGGCGCTAAGACGGACGCAGCAGTCCGGGCGTACCAGGCAGATAACGGCCTGACGGTAGACGGCATCGTGGGCGCAAAGACCTGGGGCAGCCTTCTGGGGTGCGCTATATGACAGAAGCCATCGTTACTGCATTGATCACTGGCGGCTTGTCCCTGACAGGCGTAGTCATTACCTGCCTGCTGACCGCCCGGAAAAGCGAAACAGCAATGAAAGTTTCCCAGGCAGTGACCGATACGAAAATCGAGGAGCTGACCCGGGAAGTCCGGGCACATAACAATTTTGCTCAGCGGATGCCGGTGGTGGAAAATGAGATCGAGAACATCCACGGCACATTAAAAGAACTCAAAGCCTATCATAAACCGAAAGGAGATACATAATGTTTTTGAAAAATATCGCAAATCTTTTTAAGGTCAAGACCATTGTGACACTGGTCGTGATCGCAGTGTTTGCAGTGCTGGCACTGCGGGGGAGCATCAGCCCGGATAATGTGATGATCATTATCTCGATGGTGGTGTCCTTCTATTTTGGAACACAGCACGAAAAACAGGCAGATAAAGCAGAGCACTAAATTAGTTTGCCCCGCACCGGTTTTTCCGGTGCGGGGCGGTTTTTGTTTTGGAATAAATTGTCTGCATCCTGTGGATGTAGGGGCGGTCATTGACCGCCCGCGGGCGATTGATAATCGCCCCTACATATTCTGTCGTTGATTTTGCGCATTTTGCAACACATCCTTTGCTATATAGTTTTGCGGTTACTAACAAATTACAAACGGGTCAATTTGTACCGTGCGTAAAAGTTTGGAAAACGAGGAAAAACCACCAGAAAGCTTTGCTTTTCTGGTGACCCGCCGGAGATTCGTTTTCATTTTCATTCGCAGGTATGCGAATGAAAATAAAGGTTCGCTGCCATATAAACTGGCGGCGGCAACGCTCATCCGCGTTGCATTTACATTATTCGAATCTCCATCTCCTCACGAAAAAAGAGGAAGATACCATCCGGTATCTTCCTCTTTTTTGGTGACTCGCTGGAGATTCGAACTCCAGACCCATTGCTTAAAAGGCAATTGCTCTGCCAACTGAGCTAGCGAGTCATAAGCTGAGGGGGTCAAATCCCTGCAGCTTTTGGCTGGGATGGCAGGATTTGAACCTACGAATGCCAGAGTCAAAGTCTGGTGCCTTACCGCTTGGCGACATCCCAATAACAGCGGCGCCGGGCGCCGGACACACGGAGTATTATAGCACGGTCCCTTTCCTTTTGCAACAACTTTTTTTATTTACTGGAAAAAAGAATTATAAACGATAAAAACTGGAATATTCCGTCCCTTGACTATTCCCGGTTGAATGTTATAATAAACATAATTTGTACAGTTTTTCTCAAAGCACAGGAGGTAACAAAATGAGAGGAATTCCTTCTCTGATCACCGATATCCGCAAAAAGGTGTTTACAGAGGTTGCCCGTATGGCATATGCCGGCAAGGGCTATGACAAGGTGGACGAGCTGCCCTATGTTATTGTACCAGGTGACCGCCCGCTGCACCGGGAATCGGTATTTCTGGAGCGCGCCATTGCCAGTGAGCGTGTGCGCCTTGCGATGGGATTGAATTTGCGCCCCATCCAGACCCGCCATCTGATGACCGAGGGTATGGACCAGGCTGCCATTGCGGAGCAGTACTATGAGCCACCCCTGATCAACATTATTCCCTATGCTTGCCACGCCTGCCCCACCAATCAGTACCGGGTCACAGAAAGCTGCCAGAACTGTCTGGCAGCATCCTGTCAGAAGGTCTGTCCCAAGGATGCCATTTCCTTTGTCAACGGTAAGAGTCACATTGATCCAGAGAAATGCATCAAGTGCGGCAAGTGCGCCAAAGCCTGCCCCTACCACGCGATTATCCACTTAGAACGCCCCTGTCAGGTGGCTTGCGGTATGGATGCCATTGTTCAGGATGAGTATGGCAGAGCGGTGATCAATCAGGATAAGTGCGTGGCTTGCGGACAGTGTCTGGTCAGCTGCCCCTTTGGTGCCATTGCGGATAAGGGTCAGATTTATCAGGTGATCCAGTCTATTCTGCAGGGCGATAAGGTCATTGCGATCGTAGCGCCTGCCTTTATCGGTCAGTTCGGCAAGCACTCCACCCCCGGCAAGTTCATTGCCGCGATGAAAAAGCTGGGCTTTGCCCGGATCGTGGAAGTGGCAGTGGGTGCGGATATGTGTACCATTGAGGAAGCAAAGGACTTTTTAGAGAAAGTTCCTGCCCAGCAGAACTATATGGCGACCTCTTGCTGCCCTGCGTGGCATTCTATGATCTATAAATTATTCCCAGGCGAGGCACAAAATATTTCTATGACCTTGACACCGATGGTCTTTACTGCCCGGCTGATGAAGAAAAAATACCCCGGCTGCAAGGTGGTCTTTGTTGGACCTTGCGCCGCAAAGAAGCTGGAAGCAATCCGGGCAGACATCCGCTCCGATGTGGACTTCGTACTCACCTTTGAGGAATTGCAGGGAATGTTCGAGGCGAAGGAGATCGATTTCGAGACGATTGAACCGATGTACGACCTGAATGAGGGTACAGCCGCAGGCCGTGGCTTTGCAGTCTCCGGCGGCGTCGCCGGTGCGGTTGCAAATCTTGTGAAGGAAAATAACCCGGATACAGAAGTCCTGACCGCAAGGGCGGAGGGACTGCGGGATTGCCGAAAGCTGATGACCCTGGCAAAGGCAGGCAAGTATAACGGTTACCTTTTGGAGGGTATGGCTTGTCCCGGCGGCTGTATTGCCGGTGCGGGAACACTGCTGCCTGTGGAACTGGCAGCGGGTGTGGTTGGTCGCTACCAAAAGGAAGCAGGCAAGGAAAGCCCAATGGAAAGTCCCTACCGGGACCAGGGTGAAGATTTGGATTAATATAAAGGTACTGCCGCTTATGATTTTAAATCATAAGCGGCATTTTTTTGCTATCAAATTTCCATGTCATTGCGAAACCAGTCCGCAGACTGGTTGTGGCAATCTCCATCAAAATACGCACGAACCTTCGATATTGAATGTAGGGGAGGCTATCAGCCTCCCGCTACAGATCATCGAAAATGAGAAGGCTTGACGGGCGGCAGATTGCCGCCCCTACAACCGGATTTCGTTCTTCCGTGTCATTGCGAGCCCCAACGGGGCGTGGCAATCTCCCTCGACGGCGGGAGACAGCCGTAAGCCCTACATCATTCTGCATTTTGCACAGTGCATCTAAAGACACTGATTACGAAATCAGGAATATAATAAATTTTCTGCTTTTGCCCTTGCAGTTAAGGGCGAACCTCTGTATAATAGTAAAAAATACAAACGGGGAAGATGCTTTATGAATCAAAATCTTAAGAATAAAAAAGAAAAAAAGCATACGCACTGTATGTTCCTGCTGCTGATTCCGGTGTTCTTTTTCAGCGCAGACCTGGTTATGGGCAAGCGGGGAAAGAATAGCGGATATACCAAGCTTGGTATCTTCTACGGAATTTCCAGCCTGGTTACATTCATCATATCTGCACTGGGCCTTGTTTGGCCGGTGCTGCTGTACGGACTGATCTCCCACTTTGTTGTGTGGGTGCTGTGTACGATCCATACACTTAACTGCCGCCAGCAGTATCAGCAGTATGCCCAGTGGGCGCTGGAAGACCAAAAACGCTCTGAATTGACAGCCCGGCCTTCTTTCCGCCTGCGCAATGCCTACTGGTCCTTCTGGGATTACATTCCCTTAATGGGCGGTTTTGCAACTTATTTTATGGGTGCAAAAATGGGCAACAAGAAGCTTCAGTGGTTTGGCGCACTGTCCACCCTGGTAGTTGCAGGCCTGTTCTTTTATCTGACAATGCTGGAGCAGGTGACCAGCTCTCTGCTGATCGCCATCAGTGTGGTGGTTGCTTATTGCAGCATCTGTGTCCACCCGCTAATCGCTGTGTACTATTTTGAGGACTATCTGGATGCAGCGGCAGCCCGGTGGGAGGAAGATGTTCAGGAGCATCCCCAGATGGAAAATAAATCCTGGCGTACATCAAACAGTTTTTGGCAAATTCTTACCTGGATCCCTTCCTTTGGCTCTTTAGGTCTTTTCTGGGCAGGAATTACCCGTGAGAACGGAAAGATGCTTTTGCGCGCCTGTGTTCTTTTCCTTCTGGAGGTTAGCTGCCTGGCTGTCCCTTCTGTGATTATGGGAAATGAGGCGCTTTTGCAGGCGCAGCCTGTAATGGAAGGCGTGGCAGCAGGTATCAATGCTCTTGGTATCTTTGTATATGCACTTGTTGTATTTACCGGCGCTCTGATCCGTCAGGATATGCTCTGCATCCGCGCAGAGCAGGAAATGAATTTCTAATTCTTGGTAACATTTTCCGCTTCATTTTTTGCCTTCTCCAACATATACTGTTAGGAGCGCGAAATTGGAAGGAGGAAAAGTAATGAGATGTTTGAATGATCCACTGACAGGCATTGAAGACCTGCTCTTTGATGAGGACGGAGGCCGTCCCAGTGAAAGATAATCAATAAGCAGCCTGAAGGTTTCTTCAGGCTGCTTTTGAAATTTACAGATCAAAGATTTTGATTTGCCCCTTTACAGAAAAGGGGAATTTTAGTATAATGGACATAACTATGCAAAGAAATGAGTGTAAAGTTTATGAATATCGAATTTGATTCTTATAAGCAGAAGCTAAATGAGGTCAAGCCTACCTTGGACGGACTGGCTGACTCTTTGAATTTAGAAGGTCTCAAAAACGAACTGGAGCGGCTGCAGGCAATGCAGGAAGCACCCGGATTTTGGGACAATCCGGAAAAGAGCCAGCAGATCGTGGTCAAGACCAAGATCACCGAAAGCAAAATTGAAAAGTATAAGCAGATGACATCCTCCTGGGATGACCTGATGACCATTTGCGAAATGGCAGCAGAAGAAGATGACGATTCTATGCTCCCGGAGCTGAAGGAAGGCTTCCAGAAGCTCAGCGAGGATATGGAGCGCTGCCGTCTGGAAACCCTGCTTACGGGCACATATGATGCCAATAACGCAATGGTATCCTTCCAGGCGGGTGCAGGCGGCACCGAGGCACAGGACTGGTGCCAGATGCTCTACCGGATGTATACCCGCTGGGCAGAAGCCCACGGCTACACCTATAAAATTATGGACTATCAGGAAGGTGACGAAGCGGGCCTAAAGTCTGCGGATATTCTCATCGAAGGTGAAAATGCCTACGGCTTCCTGAAGGGTGAGAATGGCGTGCACCGTCTGGTTCGCGTATCTCCCTTTGATGCCAATGCCCGTCGGCAGACCTCCTTTGCGGCAATTGAAGTCATTCCCGACATTCAGGACGACAGCAACGATGTGGAGATCAAGGCAGAGGATTACGAAATGCAGGTGTTCCGTTCCTCCGGTGCAGGCGGTCAGCATATCATCAAGACCTCCTCTGCAGTTCGTCTGATCCACAAGGCTACCGGCATTGTGGTGGCTTGCCAGACAGAACGCAGCCAGTTCCAGAATAAGGAAAACTGTTTAAGAATGCTCCGCAGTAAGCTGGTGGAGATCAAGGAGCGGGAGCACCTGGACAAGATCTCCGACATTAAGGGTGTGCAGAAGAAGATCGAGTGGGGTAGCCAGATCCGCAACTACGTGTTTATGCCCTATACCCTGGTCAAAGACACCCGCACCGGCTGCGAAACTTCCAATGTAAACGCAGTTATGGATGGCGCACTTGATCCCTTTATCAATGCCTACCTGACTTGTGCAGCCACCGGTACTTGGGTGACAAAATAAAAAGTAAAAAAATATCGATAAAGGTCTTGCAATTTTAAAAAGCTTGTGCTATACTGTACTGGCTTATTGAAAAAATGTATTTGCATCCGCTTACCGCATTCGGTATCAAGCGGTTTGGCGGAGGGAGGTTACAAATATGGAGATTATTAAGATTGGCGTAACAGTTCTGGAAGTGCTGGCTAGTGTGGCACTGATCATTGTAGTGCTGATGCAGTCCGGTAAGGAGGCTGGTCTGTCCGGTGCAATTTCCGGCAACAGCGACTCCTATATGAACAAGACCGGCAGCGGTCTGGATAAGATGCTGGCTTCTGCTACCAAGTGGATCGCACTGGTTTGGATCGTTCTGACCCTGGGTCTGAGCCTGATCCCCTGATAATTCGAAATATAAAATGCCACAGGTTTCCTGTGGCATTTTAATCTATCTGTCAACAAGGAGTAAAACTATGGATGCAGTAAAGCTGGCAGGTCTGCAGCCTGCAAGTGTATTTTCATATTTTGAAAAGCTTTGTTCCATACCTCACGGAAGCGGAAATACAAAGGCCATCAGCGATTACCTGGTGTCCTTTGCAAAGGAACAGGGCATACGCTATATTCAGGATGACCTTAATAATGTGATCCTCTTTTCCGAGGGTACACCCGGCTATGAGGACCATCCCCCGGTGATCCTTCAGGGGCATATGGATATGGTCTGCGAGAAGGATGAGGATTGTCCTATCAATATGGAAACCGATGGCTTGGACATCACCCACGACGGAGAATTTGTTTTCGCTAAGGGTACGACTCTGGGCGGCGATAACGGCATTGCCGTGGCGTTTGGACTTGCGCTGCTGGCGGATAAGACCATTCCCCACCCGCCCATTGAAATGATTGTCACAGTGGACGAGGAAACGGGTATGTTCGGTGCAGCAGGCATTGACCTTTCTATGCTGAAGGGCAGAACGATGCTGAACATTGACTCCGAGGATGAGGGTGTGTTCACCGTCTCTTGCGCCGGTGGCGCAAGAGCCACCATTCATTTGCCTGTCCAGCGCCGGACCGTATACGGACCTTGCGTGCGCCTGACGGTGGAGGGTCTGCAGGGCGGTCACTCCGGTGTAGAGATCCACAAAAACCGGGCAAATGCCAACAAGGTAATGGGCGAATTTTTAGGCAGAATTCAAAAGCTGATGCCCCTGTGCATCACCCAGCTTTCCGGTGGCGCAAAGGACAATGCCATTCCCCGCTCCTGTCAGGTGACCCTTGTTGCCCTGGGTATGTATATCGAGCGGATCAACGATGTGGCGGCGCAGTTGCAAAAGGAAATTCGGGAGCAATACGACGAGCCGGAGGCAATCGTCCGTGGCGACGATGTGGACGCACTGGGCGGTAACGCCCTGACTACAGAATGTTCTTCCAAGGTGATCGCACTTTTGAACGCAGCACCCAACGGTGTCCAGTCCTGGAGTCAGGACATTGAAGGTTTGGTGCAGACCAGCCTGAACTTAGGCGTTGCTTCTCTGGATGAGGATTTGAACCTGACATTTGCGGTCCGCAGCTCTGTCAATCAGGAAAAGAAGGATCTGCTTAATAAGCTGGAAGAACTGGCAACCTTCTATGAGGGAACTTGTACCCAGATGGGCGATTACCCCGCCTGGGAGTATAAGAAGGACTCTGTTCTTCGGGATACAATGGTTCGGGTATACAAGGAAATGTTCAGCAAGGACGCACAGGTGGTGGCGATCCACGCAGGTCTTGAGTGCGGCATCTTAAGCGAAAAGCTGCCGGGCCTGGACTGCGTGTCCATCGGACCGGATATGCAGGATATCCACACCAGCCGGGAACGGCTGAGCATTGCATCCACTGCCCGCACCTGGGAATTTATCAAAGAGATCTTAAAACAATTGTGATAAAAAGGAAGTGTCTCAACCGAGCCACTTCCTTCTTTTTGTCAAGTTTCTGTTTATCGGTTGGTTGGATAGAACTTGTAGGGGCGACCATTGGTCGCCCGCCAATGGCTCCCTTGTGTAAAGGGAGCTGTCATATTGCCGATTTCAGGCAATATGACTGAGGGATTGTCTGTTTTCGATAGATTACAACCCCTCCGTCTGTGCTTACGCACAGCCACCTCCCCTTACACAGGGGAGGCTCTGGGGCGGTGTAACACACCGTCAAACAGAAATTTGACAGCCTCTTAGGGGGAAAGCTTTATAAACGCACCAAGCCTTTGACCCATTGTAGGTC
Source organism: Faecousia sp. (assembly GCA_045546835.1). Classification (GTDB taxonomy): domain Bacteria; phylum Bacillota; class Clostridia; order Oscillospirales; family Oscillospiraceae; genus Faecousia. The sequence continues at coordinate 5,417 of JAZQDL010000085.1, read as the reverse complement.
CTCCTTATGGAGGACTTTTAATAATATCCATAAGCTTCCCAAAACCAGCACATATGCGACACATCTGGCTGCCGGGGCGGACAAAAAGGAGGATGCCCAGACAGCGGCGGCAGCGGCAATAAAGGTCAAAGCTGGTACAGAGGAAGAAATGGCGGTTTTGGAAATTTTGAAAAGCAGCCGCAGGCTTAGAATGAAATTCAGCAAATGGGTAACAAGAAAACTGAAGAAATAACCAATCATCCCATACCGGGGTAAAAGTACAAATAAAAGTACCACATCCATCAAGGAGGTCAGAATGTTATACCGCACGCAGACCTTTTGCTTGCCCAGACCCTTTGTCATAGCGTCTGTGATGCAGTCACAGTACAGCATCGGGATCAACAGGGAATACAGCCGCAGGTACATACCTGCCTCCCGGCTGTCATAGAGCGCAAGGCAAAGCTCCTCAGCAATTAAGAAAATGATCCCGCTGCACACAAATCCATATAGCATAGCGATCCGCAGACTTCTGCGCACCAGATACTGTATTCGTTGACTGCTTCCTGCGGCGTTGCACCGGGCAAGCTCCGGGATCAATAGCTCAGCAAGCCCAAAGAGGATCGCCGCCGGGAACATCACAACGGGAAAAACCATTCCGCATACTGTACCGAATGCTGCCAGTGGGTCTTGCACGCCGGGATAGAGGGCAAGCCGTTTGGGCACCATTAAATTTTCTGCGGAGGAGAGCCCTGCCTTCAGATTGTCGGCCAGCGCCAGGGGAACGGCTGCTTCTAAAAGCCGATTACGAACCGGAATTGGTGGCCCGACCGTTGCCTGTTCCCGCACACGCAGGACGATCAGGCTTAAAAGGGTCAGACAGGCGCCTACACCGCTTCCCAGCACCACCGACTGACAGGCTTTTCCGGGATCAGACCCTGCCCAGAAAGTCAGGGCAGCCATCGTCGCAGTCATCGATAACAGCTGCTCTGCCACCTCCACCGCTGCCAGTGTGCCGATCCGGTTGGCAGCAGTGAAATATCCGGTCATACAGCCGCCCAGACAGGTAACCGGCAGAAAGGAAGCGAACAGACGGATCGCACCGACAGTACCGGCATCTCCGATCCAGCGCTCTGCCAGAAATGGCGCGCAGAAATAAAGTCCCAGCGCAATAAAGCCGCTGCACAGGATGCTGTATAAAAAGCAGCCGCTAAGAACCCGGCTTACATTTTGCGGTCGCTTGTGACCTAACTCCTCGGCAGTTAAGTACATTGTGGCAGTGCGCACGCCTGCCATACCGGCAGTCATAGCAAGTGCGCCCACAGACAGCACAAGCTGCAGCAGGCCTACCCCTGCCGCACCGATCCGACCGGATATGTAAACCTGAAAGGAAGTGGAAACCAGCCGCAGCAGCAGGTTCACACCGGTGAGCATCAGCGCACTGTAAAAAATAGGCATTTTCCGAGACAAAAAATCACCCCTTGTCCAAAGTCTATGCGGACAAGGGGTGAAGTATTAACCGAGGCTGAGAGGATTCGAACCGAAACAGCCTCTCAGACTACATTCCATTCGTTACAGTAAACAGACAAGGGGCAGCTTTCACATTTGGGATTGCGGGCAGTGCAAATTTCCCGACCGAACAGGACGATCCGGTGGCAAAAATCGCTGCTTTCCTCCGGGGGCAGGAGCTTTCGTAATTGGCTTTCTACCTTTTCCGGCTCTTTGCCCTTGGAAAGACCCAGACGGCCGCAAATGCGGATACAGTGGGTGTCGCAGACCACACTGCCGGGAACACTGTAAAGATCGCCCAGAAGGAGGTTTGCAGTTTTTCTGCCCACACCGGGCAGCTTCAGAAGCGCCTCCATCTTGTCCGGCACTTTTCCACCGTATTCGTCAATTAACATCCGGCAGGCAAGTACGATATCGCTTGCCTTTTGCCGGTAAAAGCCACAGGAATGGATGTATTTTTCCACATCAGAGATGTTGGCATTTGCCATAGCCTCCAGGGTGGGATAGGCTGCAAACAGCGCCGGAGTCACCAGATTGACCCGGGCGTCAGTGCATTGGGCAGAGAGCCGCACGGCGATCATCAGCTCATAGTCCTTAGTAGAATGAAGCGCACAGGGTGCTTGGGGATAGCGAAGCTTCAGGGCATCAATAATAGCATTAACTTTCTCTTTCATAGCGGTATCCTCTTTTTTTCGCCATTTTATCACAAAAGCAGGCGAAAGAAAAGAAGAAAAATTTGCACAGAAAGCTGCCCCTATGGATAGGATGAAAGGGCAGGCTCGCCGGCGGTTGCGGCCTGTGTGGCTATGGGGCAGGGGGATACCGCCATTCTACTGCCCCGGCTTGATTAAGTAAGTGCCTCTGTATCCAGGATTTCTGCGCTGAGGGCGGAAATCTCATAGGCAGTGCGCTCCACAGGTCCGTCCTCAGTCATCTTGGTGTAAATGCGGCTTTGCAGCCTGCCGAAAATGCGGATGCGGTCACGAACCTGACAGGCAGAAATCTCTTGCGCTGTGCGCCCCCAGAGGATACAGGGGAGATAATCTGCCTTGTGAAATGCCCGGGGAACGGCAAGCATAGCATCGCAGATCTCCCGGCCCAAAGGCGTTCTCCGGAAGGTGGGCATCTTACAAAGAGGCCCTTCCAGGAACACATCGTTGACCGGCTCGCCGTCCTCTGCAAAAACAGAGCTGGCAAACACAAAGATCAATAAATGTCGCACGCCGTCGCTGCGCTGATTGTGGGAGCGGACCTGCCCGGTGACGGTAAGCATTTCTCCCCCACAGGGATCGATCCCCATCACAAGGGACTCCTCTGCGATCACCGGAAGACGATCCACCGCTCCGGAAAGCCGGGGAACTTCCAAAAGAAACCGCCAGTACCGCCGCCCGTGATTTTCGTGGGAGAAGACAGGCATTTCCAGTAAGCTTCCCCTGAGTGTAACTGTGTTGACTGTATATTCCATAGTACCACCTCAAATTCTGATCTATGAAACATTCTATTGCGCCGGGGCTTAAATAAGAACTGGGACTGACTCATTCATTTTGAGACAGCCCCAGTTGCCTTAAATATCTTGCAGATCTGCAAAAGGAATGTCATTTTCCAGATTGTCCCGGGCAAGATCTGTGTCGATCGGACCGTAGGCATTCTCCGGGATCGGCTTTTCGTGCCAAACTTTCAAATGCGCCCCTTCTGTGCCGGCAATAATGGGCGGCGCTTTCTTCTTGCCGCTTTTGGCTTTGCCCTGAATTTCAGGTACCGGAAAAACCTCGTTGCGGGGAGATTGCTTTGTCCACTCCGGTCTTGCCATACCTTTTTTTGCCACAATCAATCACCTCAAAGAAAGTTTTCCACGGGAAAACGGATTTATCCCGGTTTTTAACTTGACAAACAGAATGTGCTGTGCTAGAATACTTTGGCAACAATCAAATAAACTATTGTTGATTCGGAGTGATACCCAAGAGGCCGAAGGGGCTCCCCTGCTAAGGGAGTAGGCGTCTAAACAGCGCGCGAGGGTTCAAATCCCTCTCACTCCGCCAGTGAAATCCGGTTAGGAAGTTAGTCCTGACCGGATTTTCCTTTGTTTTAAGCCGGTTTGGGCTCAAAAAAGTTCAGTGCACACAGACCGAATTTTGGTTTTTCCCTTACTTTTTCCCTTATAGATTGAGAATGTCGTTGATATAAGCCTGCATTCGGCCTGCGCTGGCTTCCTGCATTTGATAAGTTACGTGTCCATAGACATCCAAAGTAAAGGCTGCTGTGGCATGACCAAGGTTGCCTTGAACGGTCTTGATGTCATCTCCGGAACGCAGAGATGCAACCGCATAACTGTGTCGGAGATCGTGAAATCTTGCGTCCGGCCTGCCAATGACTGCTACAATTTCTTTAAAATTTCTTACCACAGTCTGGGGAATCAGATTTCCACCCAGCTCATTTGTAAAAACCAAATTCAGAGGATTGGACCAAGCAGCTCCTGCTTTCTCCTTATGTTCATACTGCTGGAGTTTCCGATTTCGCAACAACTGCATAACCCAAGGGGCGGGCATAATTCTGCGCGGCTTATCGTTCTTCAGAGAAACCAACCGGAACTGACCGCCCGGTTTCTTTTCCTTCTGGAGCTGCTTGCTGATTAGAATGGTGCCTCTCATAAAGTCCACTCGATCCCAGGTCAGACCGAGAGCCTCACCTTCGCGCATACCTGTAAACAGTGTGATTGTGTACAGGAGTTCCAGCGGATGCCCTTTGGCGGCATCCAGAAACAGCTTTGTTTCTGCTTCATCCAGCGGTTGCAGTTCCTTCTTCTCAACGCGCGGAAGGATGCAGGCGTTTGTGGGATTGAACCGGATGTATCCATTGGCAACTGCCTGCTGTAGGGCTCTGTGAAGGATTCCGTGGACATTTTTCACTGTCTTGGGTGAACACGGAGCACGATCATCTGTCGGCTCTCTCAGTGCGTTGTAAAAGCTCTGGACCAAATGCGTGTCCAACGCATCCAATCGAATTGCTCCCAGGCCGGGTTTAATGTGCGTCCTGATCGTGGCGTTATAAGCTGCAACTGTGGATTCTTTCACGCCTCCCAAATACTGCTTTGACCAAACATCCATCCATTCGCTGACCGTCATTTTAGAAGGTGCGATGTAGGTGCCGGTATCAAGGGCTGAGATGGCTGCTTTCAGTTTTTGGGCGACTTCTTTTTGCGATTTGCCCGATATACTGCGTTGGATCTGTTTCCCAGTTCCGGGATCAAATCCTTCCGTATATCGGGCCTCATAATAGCTATAGGTCTTTCCGTTGACCGTGCTGGTCTTTTTGCGGATATTACCCATTCCTGAAGCCGCCTTACTGTTCTTATTTTTGCTTTGCGGCATAAATATTACTCCTTTCGTTGCCGCATAGCAGGTACACTTATATTATACCATAAATGCGGTCTATCCGCAACGATCAGTGCTTACGAAGGTAGTCAATCACCGATTCCAAAGGGATTCGATAGTTGCGCCCCACACGGATACTATGAATGGCTCCGGACCGGACCAACTCATACGCGGTGTTATGACTGATCACCAATATTTCGGCCACCTGCCTTACACAGAGGACAGGTGGATATTTATTTTGCAGGTTAGATGATGTCATAGTATCAACCTCCTCTGTCATCGAACCAATAGGCTTGAAAAAGGGTACCGTCGTGGAGCAGAAAACGACCACGGGCATCCTTGGGGATTTGTTCCGCTGCTGCCGTGCTATCCAGAATGATTTGTGACAGGATGGTGTCAGCACGACCGCAGATCCGGCAATTCACATTGTTTTTGATCTGACCGGAAAGGATGTTGGCATCCGGACGCTGCGTGGCAAGAATCAGGTGGATACCAAAAGCACGGCCTTGTCTGGCAATCAAAGAAAGCCTGCTTTCAATTTTGCGGACGACTTCTTTTTGA
>JAZQDL010000084.1:0-9371 GCA_045546835.1 Faecousia sp. | reverse complement strand
GGTGGAGATGTGGGTGATGGAGCCGGCAAAGCCCAGCTGCTCACAGGCAGCAGCACTGTCGCCGCCACCCACGATGGTCACAGCCTCGGAATCGGCCAGAGCCTGCGCCACAGCGATGGTGCCCTTTGCCAGCGTGGGGTTCTCGAACACGCCCATGGGGCCGTTCCAAACAACGGTCTTAGCAGCCTTGGCGGCAGCAGCAAACTCAGCGCAAGCCTTGGGGCCGATATCCAGACCCATCTGGTCAGCAGGGATTGCGGTGCAGTCAACATAGTCAACCGCGATCTCGGCATCGATGGGAGAGGGGAAGGAAGCGGCAACAGCGGTGTCTACAGGCAGCAGCAGGTTTACACCCTTAGCCTTTGCCTTAGCCATCATTTCTTTGCAGTAGTCCAGCTTTTCGTTGTCCACCAGGGACTTGCCTACGGTGTAGCCCTGTGCAGCCAGGAAGGTATAAGCCATACCGCCGCCGATGATCAGGGTGTCCACCTTCTCCAGAAGATTATTGATAACATTCAGCTTGTCGGAAACCTTAGCGCCGCCCAGGATAGCAACGAAGGGACGCTCGGGGTTTGCCAGAGCCTTACCCATAATGCCAACTTCCTTCTGAACCAGGTAGCCGGAAACGGCAGGCAGGTAATCTGCCACGCCGGAGGTGGAGGAGTGGGCACGGTGTGCAGCACCGAAGGCGTCGTTTACGAACACATCGGCAAGATCTGCCAGTGCCTTAGAAAGCGCGGGATCGTTCTTGGTCTCACCCTTAATAAAACGGGTGTTCTCCAGCAGCATCACATCGCCGTCCTTAAGGGCAGCAGCCTTTGCCTTGGAGTCCTCGCCGGCAACATCAGAAGCCATAATGACTTCCTTGCCCAGCAGCTCGGAAAGACGGTCTGCAACGATCTTCAGGGACAGCTCAGGCTTCCACTCACCCTTGGGCTTACCCATGTGGGAGCAGAGAATGACCTTAGCACCCTTTGCAATCAGGTACTCGATGGTGGGCAGAGCGGCAACGATCCGCTTGTCGGAAGTGATTTTGCCCTCTTTGGTGGGAACATTAAAGTCGCAGCGGCACAGAACCCGCTTGCCGGCTACTTCAATATCCTCGATGGACTTTTTGTTGTAGTTCATTTTATTTCCTCCATTTTGGTTAATTACAAATTCTATGAGATTGCCACAACTAAATGGGACGGAAAACCCGTCCTCTACACAGGTTTCGCAATGATGCGGAGGGTCACGCCCAGTTGTAGGGGCGGCAATCTGCCGCCCGCAAAGCCTTCTTCTTTTCTCTGGCTTGCAGCGGGAGGCTGATAGCCTCCCCTACATTCAGCTTCGAAGGTTTGTGCGTATTTTGATAGAGATTGCCGCACTTGTAGGGGAGCCGTTTTGCCATCCCTTGTGTCCAAGCCTGCACATCAAGAGGGACGGAAAACCCGTCCCCTACACAGGTTTCGCAATGACAGTATTAGGGATTGGTCATTTTGCCGTGGTCCAGAAGACCGGGGAAGTCCAGCTGGCGCAGGGCTTCATATACGGTGATCGCCACGGAATTGCTTAAATTCAGGCTGCGGGCAGTGTCCCGCATAGGCAGGCGGATGCAGCTTTCTCTATGTGCTTCCAGAAAATCCTCCGGCAGACCTTTGGTTTCTTTGCCGAAAAATAAGTAACAGCCGTCTGCAAATTGCGCCTGGGTGTAGCTTTTTGGCGCTTTGGTGGAAAGACACCACATCTGCTTTACATCGTTCTTCTCCCAGAAGTTCTCCAAATTTTCGTAGTCCCGCACATCTACAAGGTGCCAGTAGTCCAGACCGGCGCGCTTAACTGCTTTGTCGGAAATGTCAAAGCCCAGAGGGCGGATCAGGTGCAGCACCGAGCCGGTGGCGGCACAGGTACGGGCAATGTTGCCGCAGTTTTGGGGAATTTCAGGCTCAAGGAGCACGATGTTTAGCATTTTGGTTCACCTCTGCCCGATTATTGTAAGCGAAAACCTCCGTAAAAGCAAGGAAAAAATGTAAAAATCTGAACTTTTTATAGTATATACATAAAAAATGGAATGGGGATGAAAAAATTGTGGATTTTGCAGAAGTGTATGCGTTTTACACCCCGTAAGGAACGGATATCATTGTAAAAAACCTCTTTTGTCTTGATAGACAAAAGAGGTTTTTTACATGGTGCAGACTACAGGACTCGAACCTGTGACCTCATGCGTGTGAAGCATGCGCTCTAACCAGCTGAGCTAAGCCTGCATATTGAGCAAGAAGAATTATATCATACCTATAAAAAAAGTCAAGAGGTAATTTTGCAATATCAAATTGTAAGCGGACGATACCTTGGCATCATGCTGGAGGCGGGCGGTTTTGGGGAGGTTTTTGCGGACACCCCGGTAGGGGTGTCCCTACGCGCAATGCTGATAGATATTTGTAGGGACAGGACACTGGAAAATCATAAGGTGGGAAAAAAACGGGAAGTTTTTCTGCTTTTTTAGTGATAGGATGTCAATGCTTGGAGCAGGGAAACGGGGAAGGAGATTGCCACGCCAGTGCGCTCACTGGCTCGCAATGACAAGGAAGTGAAATCATAAGGTGGGAAAAAAACGGGAAGTTTTTTCTCTTTTGGGGTGGTAGGATGTCATTGCTAAGATCAGACGAAAGGAGGGATGAAAAGAAACCTATGGCGAGAAAACGAAAGAAACCCAGCGCCGACCGGGTAGCAGAGGAGCTGGCAGCCATTGGCTTTGCCCGGGCAACGGACTGTCTGAGTGTAGAGGACAATGCGCTTGTATTAAAACCATCCAAAGAAATGACACCGGAGGTTTCCGCGGCAATCGCGTCCATTGAGCGCAGTAGCAGCGGCGTGAAGGTAAAGTTCTATGACAAGCTCAAGGCTTTGGAGCTGCTTGGGCGGCATATGGGGATGTTCGACGGCACGCAGGACCGGGGCGAGCAGGAGAAAAACAATCTTTTAGAGGCGATCTTGGCGGCGACCGAAAAGGAGGTAGAAACAGATGATATACCGGAGCTTCAGCAAGCGGCAGATCCTGGCGATGACTTGGTGGAATAGACCAAGTCTTAAAGGCTACGACGGCATCATCTGCGACGGGGCGGTCCGGTCCGGCAAAACCGTCTGTATGACCGACGGCTTTTTCCTGTGGAGTATGAGCCGGTTTCACGGGCAGGTGTTCGGGATCTGCGGCAAAACAGTGGTATCCCTGCGGCGGAACATCATCGCAAATCTTCAGCAGTGGCTGGGAGGAATTCTGGATATCCGGGAGTATCCCAGTCAGTCTAAGCTGGTGGTGCGAAACGGTATGGGACATCAAAATACATACTATCTGTTCGGCGGCGAGAACGAAAGCTCTTACAAACTCATTCAGGGCATTACCCTTGCGGGGGCGCTATTAGACGAGGTGGCGCTGATGCCCCGGTCCTTTGTGGAGCAGGCCTGCGCCCGGTGCTCTGTGGCTGGCTCCAAGCTGTGGTTCAACTGTAATCCTGCCGGTCCGGAGCATTGGTTCTATAAGGAATGGGTGCAGAAAACCGGTCAGAAAAATATGCTCCGTTTGCACTTTACAATGGCAGACAATCCCGGGCTTGATCCGGCAATCCGGATGCGGTATGAGACCCTTTACACCGGTGTGTTTTATCGACGGTACATTCTCGGCCAGTGGTGTATGGCGGAAGGGCTTATCTATCAATTTGATAAGCAGAAGCATATTACCGAAGAAATTCCCCGAAACGGTCGGTATTACATCTCGGTCGACTACGGAACGCGCAATCCCTTCTCCGCCGGACTTTGGTGTGTAGCCGGGGGAAAGGCGGTGCGCATCCGGGAATTCTATCACTCCGGGCGAGAGCAGGAGCGGATGCTCTCTGACGAGGAGTATTACCGGAAGCTGGAGCAGCTGGCAGGGGACAAGCCTGTGCAGCAGGTGATCGTTGACCCCTCTGCAGCGTCCTTCATTGCCACTATCCGTGCCCACGGGCGGTTTTCTGTACGGAAAGCAAAAAATGAAGTGCTTTCCGGCATCCGGCTGGTTTCCAGTCTTTTACAGGCTGGGGTGTTGAAATTCTCCCCGGAATGTACCGATACTATCCGGGAATTTAGCCTGTACCGCTGGGAAGACAAGGGGGAAAAGGATGCCCCCTGCAAGGAAAACGATCACGCAATGGACGATGTGCGCTACTTCTGCGCAACCGTTCTCCGTCGGGAGGCGGAAATTATGAAGGCGGTTCGAAATACCGAACCAGATAAAAAACAAGGAGGGATTGAAAATGAAAAAGTGGCTCATTGATGGCTTTTTGCCCATGTGGGCAAAGCAGACGGTGCTGGCGGATAATCGGCTTTTGACCAAAGAAATCCGGGCACTGCGAAAGGAAAACCGGGAGCTGAAGGCGTACCTTCAGGGACTGGAACGGGGCATCCGGGCAGGGAAACGGGTGCAGATCTATAACGGGGGTGAAAGAAAATGAGTATTTACGATTATGAAGGGTCATTCGAAACCGCCGATATCACCACAAAGGCAATGCGAAATGCGGTGGAGGAATGGTTTTCCCTTTACTATCAGCAGGACACCACCGCCGATAGCGACCCCTGTCAGAGAATTCCCTATACCGTAGTCAACAAAATCGTCAAAACCGTGTTTGGAGAATACAAGGTGTCTGCGGGCAGCCCGGTAGTGGCAGAGTTGATCGCACGGCTGGATGAAAAGCGGAAGGAAGCCTTGCAGCTTGCTCTGGTGGGCGGTGAATGCTACATAAAGCCCTGTCCGTCAGAAACGGGATTTTCCTTCACCCTGATCCCAAGGAACAATGTGCTGATTTTCTCAAGAGATGCACAGGGAAAGCCTATGGATATGGGAACGGTGGAAAAGACAGTCCGTGGCAAGTACTATTACACACTGCTCGAACGCAGAACGGTGGACGAAAAGGGATATTTGACCATTGAAAACCGGCTGTTCCGTTCTTCGTCCTCGGACAAGCTGGGCAATCAGGTATCCCTGAATGAGCATCCGGATTACAGCCGGCTTGCGGTGCGATATCGGTATCCCGAACCCATCGGATCGGCAGGTCTTGGCCAGTTAAAGACACCCATGCTCAACTGCGTGGACGGAAGTGCCGACGGGGTGGCGGTGTTTGCCCCGGCGGTGGGTCTGATTCGCAACATTAACCGTAACGAAGCCCAGCTTTGCGGGGAATTCAGCCGGGGTGAAAGCCGGATCATTGCGTCTTCTGATCTGCTGGGTCGGAATTCCCAGGGGAATCGGGATCTGACGGAGCATTTATTTGTGGGTCTGGATGAAGATCCGGAGCAGGTGGGGATCACGATCTTCTCCCCGGAATTGCGGGAGCAATCCTTCTTAGCCAGAAAGCACGAGTATCTGCGCAATGTGGAAAGCATTATCGGCCTGCGGCGGGGTATGCTGTCCGATGCCAACATTGAGGAGCGGACTGCAACGGAGATCGCATCCAGCGCCGGTGACTACAATCTGACGGTCATTGATTTTCAGCAGATGTGGGAAAGCGCCTTGCGGCAGACAGTGGAGCTTTGCAGTGTGCTTGCCCGGCTTTACCGGCTGGAAGCACCCAAGGATCTGGCGTTTAGTGTAGACTGGGGCAACGGTATCCTCTACGACGAAGGCTCCACCTGGGATGCATACAAGGAAATGGTAACATCCGGACTTCTGAAGCCGGAGGTTGCCTTGGGCTGGCGGTTTAATATGCCGACGGAAACGGAGGCGGAAATTGAAGCAATCCGGAAGAAGTATATGCCCGTGTAGGGCGGGGGCTTGCTCCCACCGACAAAACGACCGTAGAGCAAACGGCGGGAGCAAGCCCCCGCCCTACGGTTAGCAACTGAAGTTAAATTTTGACCGGGCCGAAGTCGTAAAACTACGGCACCGCAAGAGGAACGGACCTCGTAAAAAAAGTGCAGCGGAAGAAAGGAGAATATATGAAACGGGAATTTTTGCAAAACCTCAAGGTGGGGGATCAGCCTCTTTCCAAAGAGGTGATCGATGCCATTATGGAAGAACACGGCAAGGACATCGAAGGGCTGAAGCACTGGCAGGAAAAGTACAATCAGGCTGCCAAGGAGCATCAGGAGCAGATGCAGGCGCTTAACTTCCAAAATGCCCTCTCTCAGGCGATCACCAGCGCAAAGGGCCGCAGCGAAAAGGCAATTGCCGCCCTGCTGGATCTGGAGACCTTGAAAGCAAGCGAGGATCAACCCCAAGCCATCGCCCAGGCACTGGAAACCTTGAAAAAGGAAAACAGCTACCTGTTCGATGAGACCCAGACCCCGCCCCCTTACGCAAGGGGCACAGGCGCTACATACGGCGCAGAAGAAAACAGCCCAGCCACATTGGCGGGCGCATTAAGACTTAAATATGAAAGGAAGTAAAAAATTATGGCAATTACATTACAGGAAGCAAAAATCGGTATGGTAGACAAGGTGGATCAGCAGATCGTGGATATGTTCCGCCGCAGTAGCTTGCTGCTGGACAATATGGTGTTCGACAACTGCATCGCCCCCGGCACCGGTGGCAGCACTTTGGCTTACGGCTACATTCAGCTGAAGAGCCCTGCCACTGCGGCTGTGCGTACCGTCAACTCCGAGTATACCCCCGGCGAGGCAAAGAAGGAAAAGAAGACCACCAATGCCATCATTATGGGCGGCGCCTTCCAGGTGGACAGAGTTCTGCAGAACACCTCCGGCGCTGCCGATGAGGTGGCTTTCCAGGCAGAGCAGAAGATCAAGGCAACTGCAAACTATTTCCACAATCTGGTGGTCAACGGCGACAGCGAAAACGGCACTTTCGACGGACTGAAGAAGCTGCTTACCGGCAGCGCAAATGAGATCGTAAGCCAGGTGAGCCTGACTAGCTCCCAGGAACTGGACGAGAACTACAACGCATTCCTGGACGAGATGGACGGCTTTATCAGCACTCTGGACGGCAACGCCTCTATGCTACTGATGAACCGGGAAATGCTGGTCAAGCTCCGTTCCATCGCTCGCCGCGCAGGCTACTATGAGCGCACCAAGGACGATTTCGGTCGTATGGTGGAAACCTATGCCGGCATTCCTATGGTGGATATGGGCAAGTACTTCGACGGCGAAAAGACTGTGGATGTGGTGGAGACGGACGCACAGGGCAAGACTGCCATCTATGCAGTTTCTCTGGGTCTGGACGGCTTCCACGGCATTTCTCCCACCGGCGACGGCGTGATCTCCTCTTATATGCCCGATATGACTGCCCCCGGTGCAGTCAAGACCGGTGAAGTGGAATTGGTTGCGGGTGTTGCACTGAAGAACACCCTGAAGGCTGCCGTGCTGAAGGATATCGCCATTGGCGGTTGATCGCTATGGTAGATTATGAGTTTTATGTAAACTGCTATTTGGGAAGCGCCATTCCTCAGAAGGCATTTCCCGCTGCGGCGGCACAGGCCGCCGCAGCCCTGGACCGGATCTGCCGGGTCTATACCGTAGGGGAACACGGTGCGGACACCCGGAAAATGGCGATCTGCGCAATGGCAGAGGCAGTTTACGCATCCAGCCGGCGGAAAGCAGGTGTGACCGCAGCCAGCGTGGGCAATGTGTCCGTGCGCTATGAGAACGGGGAGCACGCCGACAAATCCTTACACAAAGAGCTGTACCGGCAGGCATCGATCTATCTGGATATTTACCGGGGGACAAGCCAATGACAGGACCTTTGGACTATGCCCTGTGCGATCAGACCGTGACCATTTATCACAAGCAGGGCGGCAGTGTGCTTCGGCAGGTAGTGGAAGGCTGCTTCTACACTTGGGAAGAAGTGCAGGAGGAAGATGAATATGGCGTCCGCCGGGAGACCAAGTGCCTGCTGATCCTGCCCGGAGATACATACCGGGTCTTCATAGGTGACCGGGTCTATAACGGCATCGGTCCGGAGATCGGGATCGGGGATTGGGCTGCATTTCTTCCTGTGACGGTTACCGGTCTTAGTGAGATCAATTATGTGATGCCTTGTTACTGGGAAGGCGCGGTCTGTCATATGGAGGCCGGCAGAAAGTGAGGAAAAGATGACAAATTTGACAAAAATGCGCAACTGGCTGCAAACCTTCCCTCTTTGGGATGCGGACTGGGTGCTGCATATCGACCACACAGATGCAGAGCCGGGAAACAGTGGATTGTTTCCTCTGGGAGCAGAGGAGCTGTCCCGCCGGGAGGATGTGCTGGGCAATGTGACGGTGCAGTGCCGGTATCGGTTTTATCTATACCGGGTGACCGGGCAGGCAGACCCCCTGGCAAATGCCGAGTTCCTGCTGGAATTTCAGCAGTGGGTCCGGCAGCAGAGCGCGACAGGGGCAGCGCCCCGGTTCGGAGACGATCCCAAGCAGGAGCGTCTTCGAGCAGAAAAGGGAAAGCTCGGCGAGGTTTCCCAGACCGGTACAGGGACATATATCGTGACCCTGACCGCAGAATTTATCAAACAATATTAATTTTATGGAGGAATGAAAAATGGCAAAAATTGAAAGAAAGTATCTGGCACATTATATTAATGCAGCTGCCATCGACGCAGAGGAAGCTTCCTACGAACGGCTGGGTAAGGATCTGGAGGAGTTCAGTCCGGAGCTGTCTGCCCAGGTGGACACCAAGAAGAACATTCTGGGTGAGACTTCTATCCTGATCTCCAGCTACGAGAAGACCGGCAGCGTTGAGCCTTACTATGCAGAGGAAGGCAGTGCGCTGTTTGCACGGCTGCAGGATATTATCGATAACGGCCGTGTCCTGGACGCACTGAAGACTGATGTGGTGGAGGTAAAGCTCTGGGAGAATGCGAGCGAGGGTGTATATCCTGCCATCCGCGAGGAGGTTTACATCGAGGTCACCAGCTACGGCGGCGACACCACCGGCTATCAGATCCCCTTCACCCTGCATTTCACCGGCAATAAGGTCAAGGGCAGCTTCAATGTAAGCACCAAGACCTTTACTGTAGAATAAGCATTTGGCGGGACAGCAATGTCCCGCCATTTTCAAAGATGTTTCTTTTTCGCTTGCAGCGGCGGACACCTGGGGACGGGTGTCCCTACACACAATGCCGGTAAGAATTTGCAGGGGCACCCCGCTGGGGTAATGACATTGAGTTAACCAACCTTGTCATTCCGAGACCAGTGCGCACACTGGTTGTGGGAATCTCCGGTGTATCGTACTTGGGAGATTGCCACACCAGTGACATCGGTCACTGGTTCGCAATGACACTAACTTAATGACATTGCTCTCTGGGGTGTCCGCCAAAATGCCTTCCAGTTGCGATGGCTTTTAACGGGCGGATGTGGGCATCCGCCCCTACGCGATGTGACAACTTTTTCGGCGGTAAGTGATGCTTGCAATCGGTG
>JAZQDL010000083.1:0-20801 GCA_045546835.1 Faecousia sp. | reverse complement strand
TGCCATCCGGACCGTGCCTCCCCTGGCAAGGCTATGGAGTATCCGGCAGCAAAGGAAGCTGCAGTGAAATAACATGGGCGCGCTGCAAAATGCAGCGCGCCAGCTTTACTATTTCGTGTTCAAAAACCAATCTTCCACAATATCGCTGTGGGTGATCACGATCTCTATATCCCGCAGCTCCTCCTTGGAAAAGAAACGCATATCACGGGATTCATGGCTGATCACGATCTGCGGTTCCTCCTCAAGTTCCAGAGCAAAAACCACGACCACCATCCGCCAAATGCTTCCATCCCGGTAGGCTGCGATCCGCCCCGGTTCGCCGTAAACAGCAAGCTTTCGGAATTGATCCTTGGAAACACGCAGCCCCAATTCCTCATATATTTCCCGGGTAATTGCATCCAACGCGGTTTCCTGCTTCTTGACACCGCCACCAACCAAGCCCCAAAGATCGCAGTCCCTGCGTTTCTCAAGCAACAACTTTCCGTTACAGGTGATAATGGCGTTTGCGCCTAAATGCGCACCCTGAGTGGTCCTCGGCGGATTGGGATTTCCCCGGTAAAATGTGACGACAGACATGGTATCCCCTCTTTTCTTCTGATATTGTAATTATACCGCGTAACTATGTTTTTTCAAATGTTTTTTATTGTTTTCGTTAATGTAATTTGCTATAATAAGAAGAAAAAGGCTGTGAGTATATGCTTTCATTCCCCTGCCTTGTATTGGACCACGACGATACCGTTGTTCAAAGCGAGGCTACTGTAAACTATCCCTATTTTTGCCAGATCCTCGACCAGTTTCGTCCGGGGACGACAATAACACTTCAGGAGTATATAGAGGGCTGCTACCACCTTGGTTTCATAGAAATGTGCCAGGAAAAGTACGGCTTTACCCAACAGGAAATGGCGGAGGAATACACCGGCTGGAAGCAGTATATCCGGACGCATATTCCCGATGCATTTCCCGGGATCCAGGATCTGATTTTGCGGCAGAAGGCCGCGGGCGGACTTATATGTGTTGTCTCTCATTCCACAGAGGAGACCATACTGCGAGATTATCGCGCACATTTTGGGATCGTCCCCGATGCGATCTTTGGCTGGGACTATCCGCCCCA
The DNA here is from genome assembly GCA_045546835.1 of Faecousia sp. Taxonomy (GTDB): domain Bacteria; phylum Bacillota; class Clostridia; order Oscillospirales; family Oscillospiraceae; genus Faecousia. The sequence goes on along the minus strand of JAZQDL010000083.1, from coordinate 19,690 downwards.
CCAGCGAAAGCCTAACCCCTATCCCCTAACACAGATCATGGAAAAATACAGCTTGCAGCCGAATGATCTTTTGGTCGTGGATGATATGAAGCCGGCATGGGAGATGGCGCGCAAAGCAGGGGTTGCCATTGCATTTGCCGGATGGGGAAAGCAAAATTGTCCTGAAATCCTCCAGGAAATGACCGCGCTCTGCGACTATTCGTTTGATACGGTAACCGCATTTCATCAATTTTTGTTTCAAAATACAGTATGAATTGCGATTTTAACCACATCGTGTATGTTTGACAGTAAAAACGGCAACATTCTTGTAAAGAGCCTAAGAAACTCCCTTGACAGCTATGCTATAATCATAAACGAAAAGGAGGTGTGAGATTTGGAAAAGCAAGGCATCAAGATCATGGCGCGTAACCGGGAAGCCTACCACGAATATTTTGTGGAGGAAGAAATGGAAGCCGGTATTGCCCTTTGCGGTACAGAGGTAAAATCTATCCGGCAAGGCACTTTGAACCTGAAGGATGCCTGGTGCGGCATTAAAGACGGACAGCTTCTTCTAAATCAGATGCACACCTCCCCCTATGACCACGGCAACCGGTTCAACCAAGACCCACGCAGGCCCAGAAAGCTCTTAATGCACAGGCGCGAGATCATGCGGCTTTTGGGTAAGGTCAAGCAGGACGGCTACGCACTGATCCCCCTGAGCGTCTACCTTAAGGGCAGTCTTGTGAAAGTCAAGGTTGGACTTTGCAAAGGTAAAAAACTGTATGACAAACGGCAATCTGCTGCTGAGCGCGACGCGAAAAGGCAGATTGAACGGGCTATGAAGGAGAGATATTGATATGAACCCTACATTTAAGATCACAATGGCAAACGGCGGTGTTATCGAAGGCGAGCTGTATCCCGACAAGGCTCCCCAAAGTGTGTACAATTTCATTGACCTGTGCAACCATAATTACTATGACGGACTGATCTTCCACCGGGTCATTTCCGGATTCATGATCCAGGGCGGCTGTCCGGACGGCACCGGTATGGGCGGTCCGGGCTACTGCATCAAGGGTGAGTTCTTCTTTAACGGCATCAAGAACGACCTGCGTCATAAGCGCGGCGTGCTTTCCATGGCGCGTTCCTCCTCCCCCAACTCTGCAGGCAGCCAGTTCTTCATTATGCATCAGGATGCCAAACACCTGGACGGACAGTACGCAGCATTCGGCAAGGTCACTTCCGGTATGGAAGTGGTAGATGCTATCGCAGCAACCAAATGCGGTCCCGGAGACCGTCCCATCGAGGAGCAAAAGATTGCCTCGATCACCGTGGATACCCATGGAGAATCCTATCCGGAGCCCAATAAGCTTCCGGATCCCTACGGCAGATTCTGATCCTATCATCTTCGGGCGGCTCCTGCCGCCCCTACACGGGGCTGTACTGGTTTCGACGGGGGTAGTGAGGCTGGAATAGCGGGCCGTGGCGCCTGACCACGATAAAACGGGTACCTTTTAAAATTAACTGACAACAATCCTGTTGTTCTGGCTGCCTAATTAGGCGCCCATCCACCCCGGAAGGTCCACGAGCCGGGCTTGGGTGTGATCTGAGTGGAGAACGTGCGTGCGCTAAGCTTTGCGCGCACCACGCATCATGAAGCTACCAAACTCCGTAGAGTGTTTGTTCCCGCCGGAGTAAGGGAATGTAAATAACAAACTGCGCCCGGAGAAGTTCCTTCCAAGTTGCTTTCGGACAGGGGTTCGATTCCCCTCACCTCCACCAAATAAAAAGACCGCCAAAAGGCTGTCTTTTTATTTGGTGGAGGTGAGGATCAGGAATCGAATAATCCAATTGCAACAGTCCGGTGGACTGTTGCTGACACCAGTGCGAACACTGGTGGCTACCTTAGTTTTCTTTCAGCACACCTGCGGAATGTAAAATGCAAACGATTCCCATCACCTCCACATTTGTACACACCAAGGTAGCTCTTACTATTGGTAGAGGTGATGTTGAATGTTATTCCATTTCCGGTTTTAACAGGCGGAAATAGTTCTTTTCACTTTCCAAAATTCCCTCTTTGCGCAGCTGGCTGATTTGTGCGGACAAGCCGCTGCGGTCTACTTCCAGATAGTCTGCAAGAGCCTGCCGGTCAAAAGGAATCGTGAAGCTATCGCTGTTTTTCAGCTTTGCCTGATACACCAGATAGGACATCAGCTTTTGTCTGGTGGTGCGCTTGGAGGTGATCTCGATTTTCTGATGAAGCATCAGGCTTTTATTTGCCACCAAGCGCAGAAGATTATAGATCATTCTATTATGAAAATCACAGGCATTAGAGCAGCAGGAAGCGATCCGGCGGCTATCCAGCATCAGAACCTTTCCGTCCTGACCCGGTACTACACTGACCGGCAGTGCGTGTGCCTCGGAAAATGCATAGGATTCACCGAAAATTTGCGCCGGTCCAATATGACTGAGCACACTGCGTACTCCATAATAATCCTCGCGGATCAGATGCACCGAACCGGAAAGGATCACACCAATTCGGTTCGTTTCGTCCCCTTCCCTGACCACCGCCTGACCTTTCTTCATTTCCAGCACCCTAGCGCCGAGGCAGCGAAGCATCCCATTAAAGTCTGACCGGGATATTCCGTCAAAAAGGGGGCATTTTTCGATCACAGAATAAAATTGTTCCATAATTTCTCCTTTTGTTGAACTTTCAACATACATTCTGGGATTAGTATAGTATGATAAAGCCATAAAGTCAAGGAGGTGCAGTATATGATTATGGGAGGATGTCAAGGAAAACCCAAAACACCAACGATTCACGAAAAGGTATGTCCCAATTGCGGCAATCTTATTGAGCTGTTCTCCATCGATACGGAAATGGCCTGCGAAAAGTGCGGCTTTGTTGCTTATAATGACACCTTAAGCTGTGTCCAGTGGTGTCGGTACGCCAAGCAGTGTGTAGGCGAAGAGATGTACAACCATATGATGGAAGTACTGGCTTCACAGAAAAAGCGCAAGGAGGGTGTGGCATGATTCGAAAGATCATTAAGATAGATGAAGATATGTGCAACGGCTGTGGTTTGTGCGCCACAGCCTGCCACGAAGGCGCGATCGGAATAGTTGACGGCAAAGCAAAGCTTTTGCGGGAGGACTACTGTGACGGTCTGGGTGACTGTCTCCCCGCCTGCCCTACCGGCGCGATCTCTTTTGAAATGCGGGAAGCGCCAGCATACGATGAAGAAGCTGTCCATAAGGCAAAGGCAAACAAGAACGCCCCTGTTTCCCTCAAACAGGAAAGTATGCTTACAAATTGGCCTGTACAAATTAAGCTTGCACCAATCAATGCACCCTATTTTAATGGCGCAGATCTACTGATCGCTGCAGACTGCACCGCTTATGCATATGCCAATTTCCACGCAGATTTTATAAAGGATCGAATTACATTGATCGGCTGTCCTAAACTGGATAGCATCGATTACTCCCAAAAGCTGGCAGCCATCTTCGCAAACAACAATATCCAAAGCATCACCGTCGTCCGTATGGAAGTCCCCTGCTGCGGTGGTATCGAGTTTGCAGTAAAACAGGCAATGCAGGCTAGCGGAAAAACACTGCCCTTGCAGGTATTGACTGTTTCTACAGGTGGGAAAATTTTAGACTAAAGACCGTTAAGAAACATTGGATCACATTCTCTTAGGAATGTGATCCAATTATTTGATTGACAATTATTATTTCTGCTATTATAATTTCAACAGCACACGGGCTTGTAGCGCAGTTGGGAGCGCACCACATTCGCATTGTGGGGGTCGAGGGTTCGAATCCCTTCAAGTCCACCAAAAAGAAGTCACCATTTCTGGTGGCTTCTTTTTTGGTATGGCTTTTGCGCAGAGGAGATTCGAATCATCAAATGCAACGCGGATGAGCGTTGCCCGCTGCAGCTGGATGCAGCGGAACATTTACTAACGAATCCCTTCAAGTCCACCAAAAAGCACCCCAGGTGGGGTGCTTTCTCATTTTATTAAGAACTATTTCAACTTATTCATCAGGTCCAGACCCACATCGATCAGCTTTTCAGCACAGCCGGGTGCGAAGGGAGAAGATCCTGCTTCATAGCCGCCTTCCTCGTAGTACTCCATCATTGGACAGTAACCCGTGATAGCCGTTGGTGCAGCAGCAAGGCAGTGTGATCTCATAGGGAGAATTCTCCTTCAATGCGACACCTACATTGTTAAATGGTTCACCAGCAATACCAACGAATGCTGCAGGTCCGATACGCACTGCGCAACCCATTTTAGCAGGCTTCAGGTCAGCAAGTGCCCATCGTGGGTGTGATGTTGACACGGCTAAAGCCAGCTTGTAATTTATTTTTTGTCTGTGCCATAATATGTTCCACCGTTTATGATTTTTTCGCTGGATTCGGGTTCATTATAGTCCCGTCGCAACCACCTGTCAACACGGAAACTTTGCAGTTTTATTTGTAAAACTTTGCGTTCTTAAATAATTTGCAGAGGAATTATTTTCCTTGCAAGTTACCTGGCATTGTTATATAATTAATAATGAAATAAAGCCTTAAATACAACTTCTAAAGGAGAATCGTTAAATGCTCAAAATCGGTATTATCGGCACGGAGAATTCCCACGCAATGGCCTTCGCCAAATACTATAACCTGCCCAACCCTGAGACAGGGAAAATGAACCACGAGAATGTGCGTGTTGCTGCACTCTGGGGTGCTGATCGGGATACAAGTCAGGCAATTGCCAACGAAACCGGTGTAGAATACATTGCTGAAAACTTCCAGGATCTTATGGGTAAGGTAGATGCCGTTATGATCACCAGCAGACGGGGCTCTGAGCACTTCATTCAGGCTCTGCCCTTTGTGGAAAAAAAAATCCCACTGTTTATCGATAAGCCCTTTACCTCCGATCCTGCAGAAGCAGATGCGCTGATGGCTAAAATCAATGAATATAACTGCCCCATTATGGGCGGTTCAGCCTGCAAGTATCTGCCTGATATTCAAAAAATCAAGGAGTTGGTTGCTCAGCTTAGAGCGGAAGGTGTCTTTAACGGAGCTTCAATGAGCTTCCGCATTGTGTTGGACAGTCCTTATGACGGCATTTACTTCTATGCCCCTCACTTGGTTGAAATGTGCCTGGAAGCATTCGGTTTTGATGTTAAAAATATCCAGGCAATGCGCACCGGCGATAATCTACTTGTAAATGTCCAGTATGAAAATGATGCTGTTTCCCTGCAGTTTGTTGCATCCGGAAAGCAATCAGCGCTTATCTATTCCAAGGCGCAAAATTATCATTTTGATATTGATACCACCGGTCTGTACGCTTTGGAGGCTGCGCCTTTTGCCGAGCTTCTGCAGGGCAACAAGAAATCCCTGACTGCAGAACAGATGGTGAAGCCCGTGCATATGATCGCTGCAATCAAAAAGTCAATGGAAACCGGAAAAATCGTTTCTATGTAACAGGAGCAATCTATGATTATTGATATGCACGCCCACATCTGGGGAAAAACACCGGAAGATCTGGAAAAATCCAAGGCACTGCTGCGAGACGCAGCGAAAGACTTCGGCATTGACAGGATCTATGTTTCCGGTCTGTGCAGTAAGATCTCTGACGAGGCAGAAATCGACTATCTGAACAACGAAGTCTATAAATTTATGAAGGAAGAACCGGAGCTGATCGGTGGTGCTGTCTATGTAAATCCGGAGAACAAAAATGTTTTGGACGTTCTCAAGCGCACAACCGAAGAACAGGGCTTTGAATTGATCAAGCTCTGGTGCTGCACTTTTGCGGATGTTCCTTCTATGGACCCCATTATGGAATATGCCGAGCAAAACGGTCTGCCTGTTCTGTTCCATTCCTTCAAAAAGTCCAATGGACAAGTTCCCAATGAAACAACCGGTATTCACGTAGCAAACATTGCCCGCAGACATCCCAAAACCAAGATTCTGATGGCCCACCTTGGTGGCAGTGCCTGCGACGGCATTCCCGCTATTCGCGATCTAAAGAATGTCTGGTGCGATCACAGCGGTACCATCTACCACGGGGAAGACCTCAATTATGCCATCGAGTATATCGGCGCAGAGCGAATTCTCTACGGCACTGATAATCTCTACCTTGCCAATATCGGTCAGGTGTTGGGCGCTGATTTGACAGACGCGGAAAGAGATATGATTTTCTACAAAAACGCCCAGAAGATTTTGGACAGAAATTATCGGCTGTGAGGTGACTACATATGAAAAGAATGGATCTTAACTGCTACTGCGGAAACTGGCCCTTCTTCCGCGTCCGCTATAACACCATTGAAAAGATTGCCGAGCTTCATAGCCGCTGTGGCATTGAAGGCGGATTTGTATCTTCCTGTGAGGCAATCTTCTATCAAGACCCTTATGAAGCTGAGGTTCAGCTTGCAACGGCCTTGGAATGCACACCTTATATGCACGCAATGATCGTAAATCCCACCATCCCCGGCTGGAAGGATGACCTAGCCCGTGCTGTTAAGAACCTGAACATTCGTGCGGTGCGTTTAATGCCCGGTTTCCACGGATATGACCTTGACGATCCGGTTCTGGATCAGGTTTGTGATAGCCTTCGTGCTTACCGTCTACCCCTTATTTTAACGCTCCGTATCCGCGATGAGCGGACTGCATGGATGGTTTCAGCCAGAAAAATCCCTGTAGAAGAAATCGCTGTATTTTTGGACAAACACAAAGACATTGTTACACTCCTTGGCTGTGCAAGAGTCAAGGAAACGATCGCACTCAAGCCGCAATTTGAAGGAAGGAGCAATCTGTTTGCAGATGTGTCCGGCTTTAAAGACAGCAACTATGCCGTTGAAAATGTCGGCCAGAACATAGGCTGTGAACATATTGTTTACGGTTCTTCCGCTCCCCTGCTTGAAATGCAGTCTACAACCATCATCGTAGACAAAGCAAAGCTCCCGGAGGAAACAAGAGCTGAGATTTTCAGCGGTAATAAACTGCTTTCTCTTTTATAAAAGTAAAAAACACGCCATCGTACATAAAACGATGGCGTGTTTTTTACGGTTCTTTGAAGTTAAAAACTTGCATATCTGGCAGTAGGAACACCTTTGCCCCCCAAGTGACATTGAAACGGCAAGTGCTGTTTAAATCACTGTTTTTATCCGGTGACCAGGTCTCCCCTGTCAGTCCATGTCCGTAGAAGGACCACTGCGCATCAGCCGTGGTGTTGTAGCACTCGTGTCCGATAGCGCAGCGTACACCGCCAATCTCAATTACAGAGTTCGGCTCAACATACTGTGCAACGGGCATATACCGTCGGTAAACCAAATATATTTCATTCCCAGCTTGTGGGTATTGTACATATGTGCTGCCATAGACATACCCGGCTGAAAACAGGTATGCAGGTGCATATGCATCGGATGATATGTGTAATTTTCACGCATATAACCCTTCCATGATTTTCTATAATTATAGCGAAATATTTTGGATATGCAAGTAGCATTGACATATAACGGGTTTCAGGGTAAAATATTTAAGGAATTTACACGAAGGAGAAAGATATGTCTGGATTTCGTTTTCATTTGGCAGTAATTGCCGCAAAATGTGCAGGCTGGGTCATCCGTCTGTCCGGACGGGACGGCTCTCACACCCCCGGTGCAATTGCATTGAAGTTCTGCCCGGATTTTCTGTCCAAAGCGCCCAAAGCGCCTCTGGCGATCTGTGTCACCGGTACAAATGGAAAAACTACTGTTTCCAACCTGTTGACGGATGCGCTGCGTGCAAGCGGAAAAAAGGTTGTAAACAACCGCACCGGTTCAAACATTGTTCCCGGCTGCACTACAAACTTACTAAACAGCCTGAATATTTGGGGGAAGTGCAAGGTAGATATTACTGTATTTGAGGTAGACGAGCGGGCTTCCCGTTTAATCCTACCCTTTATTAAACCGGATTATCTTGTGGTGACCAATCTGTTCCGGGATTCTTTGAAACGAAACGCCCATCCGGACTATATTTTCAGTGTGATCGACACCTATTGCCCTGACACCACAAAGCTGATTCTCAATGCGGACGAGCTTTGCAGCAGTATGCTTAAAGCCGGAAATCCGCGAGTATTTTACGGAATTGGAAAACTGGAAACGGATATTACAGAAACGATCAACATCGTTGCCGATTATGCCCTGTGTCCGAAATGCGGCACAAAACTAAAATACGACTATCTGCGTTATCATCATATTGGATATGCCCGGTGTCCTGAATGCGATTTCCACTCAATGGATGCAGACTACCTTGTTACAAAGGTGGATACTGAGAATATGCAGTTAATTCTGTCTGTTAAGGGTGTAGAAACTGTGTTCCCGCTGATCAGCGACATTACTTTTAACATTTATAATGAACTGACCGTTATTGCCACCTTGCTGGAGCTTGGATACGCAAGTAAACAGGTCCGTGAAATGGTAGAGAAAATTCAAGTACCGGATTCCCGTCTGAATCACATTGAAGCCGGCGGTGTCACTGTTGTTCAGGCAATGAGCAAGGGGCAAAGCTGCATTTCCTCCTGCCGTACCTTTGACTATGTATCCAGTCAGCCGGGCAAAAAGGCAGTGGTTTTGGCTGTGGATGATGCATATGACCGCAAAAAGAGTGTGGAATATGCAGGCTGGATCTACGATGTAGACTATGAATTTTTAACAAGAGAAGGTGTGGAACAAGTCATCGCTACCGGACCTCGCTGCTATGACCACAAGGTCCGTTTACTGCTGGCAGGCGTACCTGAGGAGAAAATCTCCTGCTGCCTCAGTGAGATGGATGGCATTGAACTGATCGATACAGAAAAGGTTGATTCTGTTTATATTCTCTACGACACATCCACCTACACCCTTTCCTGCCAAATGAAGGATAAACTTATTAAGAAGCTGGAGGCGCACAATGAAAATTGAAATCCTGTATCCGGAACTGTGCTGCCTATACGGCGATAAGGGCAACACCCTGTTTTTGCAAAAGTGCCTGCCGGAGGCTGAATTTATCTACACACAGCTCAACGACAAACCCGCTTTTTTAAGTGATGATGTTGATCTTTGTTGTATGTATTCTATGAGTGAAATCAGTCAGGAACGCATTTTGGATCGGCTGCTGCAGTGGAAAGACGAAATTGCTGAGAAATTCCAAAAGGGTAAGACCTTGTTCTTGCTGCTTGGCAACGCACTGGAACTGTTCGGTCAGTATATTCAGCGGGAGGACAGTTCGAAAGTAGCAGGTCTTGGTATCTACAACACTTACACTGTCCGTCACGCGCCCAATCGGTTCAACACCCTCATTCAGGCAAATTTTGAGGGTATAACCTTACTTGGCTATACCAGCCGTTTTTCCGACACCTACGGCATCACAGAGCAGATGGCTATGTGTCAGGTGGAAATCGGCACAGGGTCTGCTCCCAATAGCAAATTAGAAGGTATCTGTCATGATCGTGTCATTGCAACTTATTTGCTCGGACCGCTTTTGGTTGCCAATCCGGATTTTTCCAAGTGGCTTTTAACACAGCTGGGTATTAACGATCCTCAGCTGCCTTATACAGATGCACTGTATCAGAGCTATGAATGCAAAAGAAAGGAATTCCAGCAGCCGGGTTTGGCTCTGGACTGACAAATATGGAGCATTACCGTCCTACAAAAGCAACCATCAGCTTGGGTGCGATCAAGCGCAATACCCAACGAATCATCAAAAAATATCCGGGCTACCGATATTATATGGGCGTTGTAAAAGCAGACTGCTATGGCTACCGGGGCAACCGGGTCATCGATGCGATGCTTGCCGGCGGCGTAAACTGTCTGGCAGCTAGTCTTTTGGAAGAAGGCATTTCCCTGCGGGAAACCTATCCCGACCTTCCGATCTTACTGCTGACGCCTGTTGCGCCGGCCTTACTGCCAATCTTGGCTGCCCACTGTTTGATCGCAACCGTTGCAAATTTAGATCAAGCCATCGCTGCTGCGGATGTGACATCACTGGAAGTGCTCATTCGTGCCAACGGCGGCAGCGACATACTGGGAGGGCCAACGGATAAGGATTCCTTTGAAGCCCTTTACAACACTCTGCAGCAGGGCCAATGCACCCTCAAAGGCATATATCTGCATAGCTACAACGGAGAGTCTGCGGAAGAAACGCAGAAGGAATATGACTGCTTTGAAGCAATGACCAAGGACATTGACCTTTCGGTATTGGATATGGTCAGTATCAGCTGCAGTCTTTCCCTTCCCCGCATGGATAAGCTTCCCTACTGTAACGCCTGCCGTTTGGGCAATATTATGTACGCAATCGAGTCCGAAGATCTTGAATTGGAAAATACTTTCCAGCTTTCTAGCCGTGTCTTAACTGTATATTCCCTAAAAAAGGGACAAAGTGTTGCCTATTCCCACGCATACACCGCTAAAAATGACGGCGAACGAATTGCAGCGATCCCTATTGGTTTCGGCGACGGTTTTTCTAAGACAAATATCGGTCGGGATGTGTATATTGATGGCAAACGCCACCCCATTGTTGCAGTAACAATGGACATCACACTTGTTTTGGTTGACGATACTGTACGGCCTGATGATCCGGTTCTACTGATTCGTGACAACCGGCATTTAGACGAAATTGCGGCGCATATCCACGGAGCAACTGAGGAAGCGATCTGCGCCCTCAACAAGCGAGTCTACCGGCAATATTTGGATTAAACAACAGGGCGCACAGCTAACTTAAGCTGTGCGCCCTGAAAATATTTAACGATTCAAGACCTCTACAAATGCTTCCTTTACGATCTGCAAACCCTTCAGCAGAACATTGTCCTCAATCACCAGTGCCGGCATCAGCTTTACAACGCTGCTGTCCCGTCCGGACCGCTCAAGGATCAATTTCCGCTTAAAGCAAGCTTTAATAATTTCCTTGCTGAAAACATCACCGCCAAGGGTTGCACATTCAATACCCCACATCAAGCCAATACCGCGATGTGTAAGCCGACTGTCAAGGGGCAGGATCTCATTGCGGATAAATTCGTCAATGATTGCACCCTTCCGAGCTGCTTCCTCATCCAGCTGATGCTCAATCATATATTCCAGTGCTGCCTTACCGGCAACAAAGGAAAGCTGGTTTCCACGGAATGTGCCATTATGCTCTGCAGGCTTCCAGATATCCTTATCCGGACGGATCAGCAACAGCGCAATCGGCATACCAATACCGCCAATGGACTTGGAAAGGGTCACCATATCCGGCTTGATACCGCCACGCTCAAAGGAGAAGAATGTGCCGGTACGGCCGCAGCCTGCCTGAATATCGTCCACGATCAGTAAGATGTCATTGTCATCGCAGAATTTCCGGCAATCCCGCAGGAATTCCGGACTGAACGGATAGATACCGCCCTCAGCCTGCACTGTCTCCATCACAAGGGCAGCAGGCTTGGCTACGCCGGAATGGTCATCATCCAGCATTCTTTGCATATATGCGATCACATCCAGCTCCGGGAACATATAAGGCGCAGGAATATGGGTGCAATTGGTCAGTGCTACACCAGCCGCATCCCGGGCATACGCCTCAGTTGTGAGCGACAAAGAGCCCAGAGTCATACCGTGGAAGCAACCCATAAAAGCCCATACATTGGAGCGACCGGTCACCTTCCGGGCAAGTTTCAGTGCAGCTTCCACAGAATTCGTTCCCGTAGGTCCGCAGCACATTACACGGTAGTCAAGTCCACGGGGCTTTAAGATTTTTTCCTGAAGAGTATCAAGAAATTCCCGCTTGGCAGGAGTATACATATCCATACCGTGGAGAATGCCGTCTTCTTTCAAATAGTCGATCAGCTTGCCAAGAATATAGTCGTTATTGTGACCGTAATTCAGCGCACCGGCGCCACAAAAGAAATCAATATAGCCATTGCCGTCCTCATCGTACATCATCGCTCCTTTTGCCTTTGTAAAAACAGCAGGAAAATTGCGGCAATAAGAGCGCACAGAGGATTCATATTGTTCAAAAGCAGAAGTATTCATAGTAAACTCCTTTTTCTATCGCTTTTCTATTTGATCATTCTGTAAAAATTTAAACTTGAACACAACCTTACAACATTCTACCACAAACTTGATAAAAAAGATATAGTAAAATTAAAATTTGTTAAACTTTCCTTATGACAGCGAAATCCCCCGGCAAGCCGGGGGTGTATTATTTTTGAAATACAAAGAACTTGCTGCCTATATAATTTACAATCACAACAAGAATACTGACGATCAGTTTCATAAGATTTCCGCCAAATGACAGCAAATCCACCGTCACAAAAAGCACTGCAGTTTCCAGAAGTCCCGAGCCTACACGGCACAAAGTAAACTTCCAGAATTCAGGCAATACAGTCCCAAAAGACCAATCTGTACTGTTAAATACAAAAGGCTTATTCGTTAGAAACGCAAAGATCACAGCAGCTGCCCAGGCAATGATATTGCTGACTGTGGCAGACAGGGACAGATAATTATGCAGCGGATAATAAACCAAGAAATTAACTACAGTAGTCAGTATGCCAAAAAATAGATATATCAGCACAGCCTTGTGCCTTAAGAGCAAGGACTGAAGCTTTTTCATTCAGTGAAACCTCCTCTAGGTTAAAAACCCAAAGACTCCCCTACCAGAATAAACTTAATTCTGCCGGCAGGGCGGCAGTGGCGGGTAATCAAAATCTGATTGCAAATGCAATCAGGACTTTTACAATCACTGCAGATCGCGGTGTGGGTACATGGCGCATCCCGCAAAAAACGCTGTTGATTCATAGGTGCTGCCACATTTCTCGCTCTCTGGACAGCATCTTCTATTGTACGGGTAACCTTATTCATACCGACAATTACGATCACAGATTTAGGTCCGTAAACAATAGCTGCCACGCGATTTCCGGTACCATCGATGTTTACCATCTGGCCGTCTAAGCTCAGTCCGTTTGCACCGGTGAGAAACACATCTGCGTGCAGGCATTCCATCATAACAGCATCCCGATCCTGGGCGGTATCCCGGTCAATAGTCCGGTAATTTCCAGCTTTCAGAGCATCCATAAGACCGATCTGCTGGGCAGAAATTGCACCGCCCCAACCAACGGATGAACCTTCCGGGATCAGCGACAATGCCTTTTCCAGTGCCTCTGCACCGGTTCGGCAGTAATAAGCATCAAAATGGCGGGCTCGTAGGTTCTTAACCAGCAGTTTTCCCTGCTTTTCATAGAACAATTCCATTTCGGCAGGCATAAGATTGCTCCTTTCGGCATATCAGTTGGCAAGTAATTTTTCCAGTGCAGCCAGCTTCAGGCAGGTGCAGAAAACATTCATAGCCTTCTCCAGTTCTGCAACGGGAGGCAGGCTGGGAGCAATGCGGATATTGCTGTCATCCGGGTCTTTTCCATAGGGATAGGAAGCACCGGCAGGTGTCATCTCTACACCTGCTTGCTTGCACAGCTCCAGCGCCCGCTTTGCAGTTCCGGGCATAGTGTAAAGACTTACAAAATAGCCACCCTTCGGCTGATTCCAGTGGGCAAACCCGCAGGGCTTGATCTGTTCATTGAGTGCACTTGCAACAGCATTGAATTTCGGTGCCATCAATGTTGCGTGTTTTTTCATCACCTCGATGGTATGTGCCTTATCCTTCAGGTAACGCACGTGGCGAAGCTGATTGACCTTATCCTGGGAGATGGTCTGAACGGAGAACAGTTTTGTAAAATAAGCAATGTTATCTTCGGAGCTGGCCATTACAGAAAAGCCTGCGCCGGCAAAGGTGATCTTAGAGGTAGATGCAAATTCGTAGACCATATCCGGATTGCCTGCTTCTGCGCAAAGACGGATAATATCCGGAAACGGCACATAATCGCCTTCAAATTCGTGGACGCAGTAGGCGTTATCCCACATAATTGCAAAATCAGGCGCAGCAGGCTTCAAATTCGCAAAGCGCTTAACCACTGCATCAGAGTAAATAATACCGTCGGGGTTGGAATACTTGGGAACGCACCAAATACCCTTTACCTGAGGGTCTTTCACCAGCTCCTCAACAAGATCCATATCCGGGCCTTCAGCAGTCATCGGGACGCAAATAAGCTCTGCTCCGAAGAACTCCGTCACACGGAAATGGCGGTCATAACCGGGACTGGGACACAGGAATTTTACACATTCTTCCTTACACCAGGGACGGGGGCTGCGCAGAAGACCGTGGGTATAGGCACGGGAGATCACATCAAACATAAAATTCAGGCTAGAAGAACCGCCGATAAAGGTCTGTTCCGGCTTACAGTCCAGGATTTCAGCCCAATATCTCCGTGCGCTGGGAATACCAGCCAGCTCACCGTAATTACGGACATCGATTCCGTCATCAATGCAATCTTCCGGAGAAGAAAGAACGTTCAAAAGCTCGCTGACCATATCAAGCTGCATTTTTGCAGGCTTGCCACGAGCCATATTCAATTTCAGGCCTTCCAACTTGCATTTTTCATACTGAGCACTGACAGCGCTGAATTCCTGCTCCAGCGCCTCCTTAGGCATAGAAGAATAAACGCTCATCCTTAATTCATCCTCTCATTTTCTTATAATGACATTAGATATAATATACACCTGTTTGCACATAAACGCAAGAGGCAAAATGAATAATTAATTTTCAATCTTGCACAGCGTCTCTTTGTTGCATTGTACAATGATCCTGTAATTTTACCTTTTTTATTATTCTGTACTTGCTTTTTTTCCAGTTTTAGCATAAAATTTATATTGAGATATTTTAGACCTTGCAGAAAGGAAGCATTGCAATGAATGTAATTAAAAATGTACCAGAGATCTTTGGCAGTGATGTGTTCAACGAGTCTGTTATGCAGCAGCGCCTTGCGCCTGAAATTTATCGATCCTGGAAGCAATGCATTGAGAACAATACGCCGCTGGAGCTTTCTGTTGCCAATGAGATTGCGGAAGCAATGAAAGTGTGGGCAATTGAAAAGGGTGCAACCCATTATACGCACTGGTTCCAGCCTATGACCGGTATTACTGCGGAGAAACACGATTCCTTCATTGCGCCTGCCAAAGACGGCAGTGTGATTATGGAATTTACCGGCAAATCCCTAGTCTGTGGTGAGCCGGACGCCTCCTCTTTCCCCAACGGCGGTCTGCGTGCTACCTTTGAAGCCAGAGGCTATACAGCCTGGGATCCTACCGCATTTGCCTTTGTTCGTGACGGCAGCTTATACATACCCACCTGCTTTTTCTCCTACACCGGCGCTGCGCTGGATATGAAAACACCCCTTCTGCGTTCTATTGATGAAGTTTCCAGAGAAGCAGTCCGAATTCTCAGACTGTTCGGCGATAATGAGACTACTCGTGTAGATGCTTGTGTTGGCGCAGAGCAGGAGTATTTCCTGCTCCCCCGGGATATGTATGCCCAGCGGGAAGACCTGCGGCTGACCGGTCGTACCCTTTTCGGTGCACTGCCTCCAAAGGGTCAGGAATTGGATGACCATTATTTCGGCACGATCCGAAACCGGGTAAGCCAGTTTATGAAGGACTTGGACGAACAGCTTTGGCGGCTGGGAATTCTCTCTAAGACAAAGCATAACGAAGCCGCTCCCTGTCAGCACGAGCTTGCACCAATCTATTCCAGCGCCAACAGTGCCTGCGATGCCAACCAGCTAACTATGCAGGTTATGAAAAAGTGCGCTGCAAAGCACAATCTTGTGTGCCTGCTCCACGAAAAGCCCTTTAAGGGCGTCAACGGCTCCGGTAAGCATAACAACTGGTCACTTGCTACAGATTCCGGTAAGAATCTGTTCAGCCCCGGTAAGACCCCCAGACAAAATGCCCAGTTCTTGCTGTTCCTTGCTGCCTTTGTAAAAGGTGTGGATGAATATCAGGATTTCCTGCGCTGTACCGTTGCCACCGCCGGTAACGATCACCGCCTGGGTGCACACGAAGCACCACCTGCAATCGTTTCTATCTTCCTTGGTGACGAACTGACAGCCGTTGTGGAGTCGATCATCAACAGCACTGACTATAAAGATCCTAAAAAGACATATATGCGGATTGGCGTGGATGTGTTGCCCTCCATTCCCAAGGACACCACAGACAGAAACCGCACCTCTCCTCTTGCCTTTACCGGCAATAAGTTTGAGTTCCGTATGCTGGGCTCTTCTCAGTCCATCGCAGACCCAAATGTGGCACTGAACACCATTATGGCAGAGGAGCTTGGCAAGTTTGCTGACGAATTGGAAAAGGCTGCGGATTTTGACGAGGCGCTGCACAAACTGGTGTGCGATGCTTTCACTAAGCATCAACGCATTATCTTTAACGGCAACGGCTATTCTCAGGAGTGGAAGGACGAAGCAAAAAAGCGGGGACTCAGCAATCACTCCACCTCTGCTAAAAGCCTGCCTACCTATATTTCCCAAAAGAATATCCAGCTTGTAACAAAGCATAAGATCTTCACGGAAGCAGAGCTTCTTGCCCGTCATGAGATCCATATGGAGTCTTACTGCAAGATCATTAATATTGAAGCTTTGACAAGTGTGGATATGGTCTTACACCAGATTCTGCCAGCTGCATTGGCTTACGCCAAATCTCTCAGCGATGGAATCAACAGTAAGAAGGCTGCAGGCCTGTCCTATAAGGCGGAAAGCGCGTTAGCTCAGAAGCTTTCCATTGCATCTGATTCTCTGTACGTAAATTGCGAAAAGCTACGTGCTGATTTGACTGCCGTCCCTGAAAATACCGACGAGGCTGTTGCTTATTATCACGATGTGATCGTGTCCGGTATGGAACTGTTGCGACAGGATGCAGATCTTCTGGAGCAGCTAACGGACAAATCCTACTGGCCCTACCCCACCTATTCCGATCTGCTGTTCTATTGATTATGAATAATGGCGCGTTGCAAAAGCAACGCGCCATTACTATTATTTACTGCCGGTAGACCCAAAACCGCCGCCTGCCCGCTCCGTTTCGCTCAGATCATCACATTCGATAAAAGGCGGTGTTAAAACAGGCGTCACCACAAGTTGGGCGATCCGCTCACCGGGGGTAACCGTTTGAGGCTCACTACCGTGATTATACAAAACCACCATAAATTCACCCCGGTAGTCACTGTCTACAACACCGACTTTATTTGCCGGAGCAAGACCGCGCTTGCAGGCAAGACCGCTGCGGGCATAGATCAGTCCTGCATATCCTTTCGGAATTTCCATAGAAAGACCGGTGGGAATAAATGCACTATTGCCTGGTTCAACCACCACCTCTGCATCTAAGCAAGCATACAGGTCAGCACCCGCAGCCTCTGAAGAGCCGTAGGTCGGCAAAATTGCATTATCTCTTACCTTCTTTACACGAATAGTCTGTGTCATTTCAATCCTCTCCCGTTTCCCTGCCAGTCCTCCCAAAGAACGATGGCATTATTTTTCAGTGTTGCAGGTACATCGATCAGTCTTTGATTGGATGACCCGCGAAAGCGCAGTGAAAGATCTTTCTTCTCCAATATAAACGGTCCATCCACAAGAACATCCAAGTAACTTAAATATTCCTTTGTGATCTCCCAGTCCCCTAACCGTCCGGAGAGAATATCCCTGTCCATCAGATAGCCGGAAAACGCCCAAATCGATTTTTCCGGATACTTGTTTTTCACCTGACGCAGCAGCTCCAGAACCGCCGGTTGGTTTTCCGGCTCAAAGGGTTCGCCACCCAAAATTGTCAATCCTTTTACATGGGGCGGCGAAAGCATTTGGAGAATGCTGTCAATGGTTTCCTGGGTAAAAGGCTCACCATATTGAAAATCCCAAGCAACTTCATTAAAACAACCTTTGCAGCGATGGGTGCAGCCGGAAACAAACAGGCTGACACGCACACCCGGTCCGTTTGCAATATCACAATTTTTGATAGCAGCGTAATGCATTGTACGCCCTCCGTTTTATTTCTTGCGGTATCCCAGAAGCTCAAACCAAGTAAAGGTCAGCGGCCAAATAATTCCAGCAGTGATCACAGTCAGAAAATACCGCACTGCTCTGCCTGCAAATTCTCCCATTATAGAATTCAGTATTTCCTTTGTTCCGCTCTTAACAGCCAGCACAAGCACCAATCCGCCTGCGACCTTCAAAATCTGCGTCCACCAGACGCCCTTTGTTCGGAAGTTAAGCCATTTGGTATCTACGATGTACACCACGATCATACCGAATATTGCGCCCAAAAGGGTGTAGGCATTTTCTGTGCCGGAGGCAAGGTTCGTCAGATCGATGTCTGCCGGGAAGGGATAGATCTCCACAAACAGCACATATCCCACTGCTAGAGCAGTCATTCCCGCAAGCAAATGGGGAATGTATTTCCCGTCACTTCCCAGTACAACAGGGCGCAGCAAAACAATCAGTGCAACGGCAATTGCCGCAGCCGTCAATACATCCAGAGGTGTATGGACACCAATATACATCCGGGAAAACGGCACCAGAACTGCAATGACAATGCAAGCTATCCGTAACGCTTTATTCTTTGTGGTATAAGCAATGCTGCCGAATGTGCCTACTGCACTTTGGGTATGACCACTGGGAAAGCTATAGCCGCTTGCAGCTTCTCTTGCCTGTTCCAATATTGTAAATTTCTCATCCAGCACCCAGGGGCGCGGAATACGAAACCAAAGCTTCATAAACTGATTGATGATCGTCCCCGCAAAGCCCACGGAAAGCAAATAATAGCCCCGGCGTTTGTCCACACACCAGAACATTATCAGCGCGATCACTAAAAAAGCGCTCTCATCACCAAGCTGTGTAACAGCAAGCATAATCTCATTGAGAACCGGTATCCGTATGGTTTCAAGCCAGTATAAAAATTCCATAACACCCCTCCAATTACCACTATATTATACATTGCCTTAACAAAAATGTAAAGATTGGTTGGCGTTTTCATCTTGCCATTTTCCAAGATGAATACTATAATAAAAGTAATATGCAAAACGAGGTGTCCGTATGTTTTCAAAAGAGGAACGGTGTGTTCTGAAAAATAATCAACTTGCCGAAGTGATCTGCCAGCTTCGATTTCCGGAAATACTGATGATAAACGAAAAAGCACCTGCCGAATTTCAGGAAGCGATCCGCAGTGATTTTCCTCAGTTTTCCCAGCGGAAAGAAACACCCATACCCAAAATCGTCGGTGCGCCCGGTAATTTTTCCCTAGAAAGCCAGCAATCTACAATGAATTATCAGTTTGTTTCCGCAGACGGCGCTTGGCGCGTAAACTTAACAAGCAAATTTATAAGCCTTGCCTGTGCCCGCTACACCTGCTGGGAGGAATTTGCAAAGCATCTGGATAAGCCCCTTGCTGCTTTTATTCAGATCTATAAGCCTGCTTATTTTGAACGCCTAGGTCTGCGCTATCTGAATTTTATTTCCAGAAAAAGTCTGTCCTTGGAGGGTACGCCTTTTTCAGATCTGTTCCAAAGCCAGTATCTTGGTCTGCTTGCAGATGAAGATGTCCCGGAGCATACAGCCCTGCGCAACAGTGTAGATGCAGAGCTATCTATTCCAGGCGGTTGCCGCTTAAAGCTTCACGCCGGTCCCGGTATGGTAAAGCAGAACGGAAAGCAGGACAACGAGGTGCGCTTCATTTTTGATCAGGATCTGTTTATGACCGGAAACATTCCGGTAAACATCTCCGCCGGTGCACTGCAAACATTACATTCTCAAGCCTTTTGCGTGTTTAGAGGCGCAATTACGGACACACTATTTGA
>JAZQDL010000082.1:0-9044 GCA_045546835.1 Faecousia sp. | reverse complement strand
TGTATCAATTTCCCGGATAGCAGCATCAAACTGTTTCTCAAGGTTTTCCACATAATCGAGGGCTTGATCTTTTAGGGCATCCTCCATAATCTTAAAGCGGCGTGCCCAATATTCTGCATTATTCATTTACGCCACCGCCTCCCGGTGTTTTATCACCGGCAGCGGGCTCCTGCGTTTTTCTGGCGGTAGCCATAAAGGATGCACGGTAAGGATCCGCAGCCAAAGCCTCCTGGGCTTTCTTTTCATCCTCCCCGGCAATACGCTCCAGCTCCTCCTCCGGATCGTCAACCCACGGATGCTGTTTTACAAGCGTTTCATTGGAAAGCCTGCCGCCCTGCTTTACAAAGTTATCAATGGCCTCGGTTTCATTCACCAAAATATCACGGTTAAAAATAACCGCCACATCCTCGTTGGTGAAATCACCGGCACCGATATTGGCAAGGTGCACACGCACAAACCAAAGCAGCTCCTCAAAAGCGGCTTGAAATTCGGTTTCCATACTGTTTGCATCAAGGTCAATATCGGAATACATTGAGCGTATATTCATTTGGTTAGGTGTGCCACCCATACGCTCATCCTTGGCATCGTAGCCTTTGGCATTTTCAATTATGGCCTTTTTCAGCAAGTCCATAATGGTTTTGTAATTCTCGGCGTTTACCTCAATGGTAAGCGTATCAACGGCGCCATCGGATCCCTCAAAGCTGCGTACCTTAACGGCACCATAGGTGGCCAGGTTACGCCTAAACTCACCCAGATCCTCACCATCGTAATTGTGGATAACCAGGATGGTGTTGTGCACATCCTCCTCCATATTGTTTACAAAGTTGGAAAGCATAAGGTTGAGGGCATCCTGCAAGCACTTAACACGGCAAATAAGCGGGATCTCTCTGTGGTTAGCCTTAAAACAGATAAGGGGCAGGCGTTCCCAATTATAGCCCTGCACCTTGCCGGTCTTTTCGTCTGTTACGGTAATGTAGGAGCCGGAGGGGGCATCGTTATCATATACCAGGCTGCCGCTATCCCATATAAAGCGATCAATGCCGCCGCCGTGGATAACCTCAACCTTATACACAATATCCTCGTTGCCCTTATCATCGTACACATACACGGGGAAAAAGTGCACGGCACAATCGAGCTCGGTGTGTTCGGTGTCAGCCCAGAGGGGCAGCACCTCGTGTGCAGGGAATAAAGCAACGGCAAGCTCATTGGTGCCCTTGTAGTACGGGAACACCCACACCTTGCCTCCGGTCAATGCCTTTTCAGCGGCAATGCGGATGGCCCTGCGGATCTTTTGGGTAAACACCTTGGAAAGTGCCTCACCAAAAGCCTTATTTTTCGTATCAAAAATAAACGGCTGGCCACAAAGGTAATTTGCCTTTTGGTCAACCATTTTTGCGTATTGGTTATCAATGATGCGGTTATTGGGCAGGTTGTCAACCTCTTTGAGTTTCCCATCCTCACCAATAACGGTACGCTTACGCTTTAAGATGGCTTGCTCACCGTCATAGTAAGCCTCACCCTCCAGCTGCTTTAAGCGTTCCGGTGATTTTAGCCAGGTTTTTATTTCGTGCTCCAAAAATTCCTTGTCGGTCATTCCCGGAGTGATATGTGCAGCCATCTTGCCGATCAACAGCACTTTGGTTGGCATATCGTAAAAATTTAGCACTTGCACGGCTGCCGCCTCCTTTAATCAAAACTATAATGTGAGCCGTTGTTTATACGCTCGGCAATACCCGTGGTGGCATCTGGTGCATCATCGTGTGCATTTTTACCCTCACGCTGGTACCGGCTCATTGCCTCGTAATATTCCGGCCATCGGTCTTTCCAATTCACCGGGAAATATATATGATCCATAACCCAGGTGGCATTTGAAAGTATGCGAGCCTCTTTGTTTTTGCTTTGGTAAAAGCTCTCTATGTGGCAGCGGTTGGATCCCAGGGCAGCCAAGTGCCTTGTTACGGACCGTGCAAAGCCTCTGCCGCCGTTGTTACTTTCAATGTCAGCCCAGCCCACATTACCCGCTTTAAGCATTTGGGCGGTTTTCGGCTCCGTTACCTCCATAGGTGCCTTGGTGTAAAGCACATCAAGCACATAAGCCTCTTTGTTATAAACGCCGTAGCTTATGCTGCAAAGGTAATCATCGCCGGTGTCGGCTGTATCTGTGTAGTTTTTGATCGCTGTAAATAGTGAGTGCCCGTTTTCATCGGTGGGCAGTTTGTCATAGGTCTTAAAGCTGCTGTACAAACGGCCTTTAATGTCAATGGGCTCCTGCTGGTAGTTTGCGGATGCAATATCATCACCCATAGCCCGTATTTTTGATTTATAGGAGCGTAGGGATAATATTTGCGGGCACAGCATTGTGCCATCGTCTTGCAGGGCCTTGTACGATATGTGCCGCACCTTGGCGCCTGCCTCTGTATAAAAATCTAACGCACGCCCGGCCAGGTCTAAACTGTGCCAGCGTGTCATTATGATTATGATCTTGCCGCCCTCCTCAAGTCGGGAAAGCATTGTATTGGTAAACCACTCCCAATGTTTCTCAAGTGTATCGGCGTTGTTAGCCTCAAGGGCCGATTTTATTAAATCGTCAATAATAAGAATGGATGCACCAAAACCTGTGGCAGTACCCGTGGGGGAGGTTGCAAGGTAATTGTTATAACCGCCCTCAAGGCTCCACAAATTCATTGCACCATCGCCTTGCTTGATTTTAACGCCTGGGAATACATCGGAAAACACGGCCCGCATTTCGTCTGCCTTTTCCTCGGCAATGCTGTTACGCACGCCTTTGGCAAAGCTGGTGGAAAGCGTTTCATTATAGGAGCCGGTCATTATCTTTTCGGTTTGGTTTTGCCCCAGGATCCACTCAACAAAGCATTGGGCTGTACGGCTCTTGCCGTGTCGAGGCGGCATATTTACAATAAGCACCTCATCATCGCTTTGGTAAAAGTCCTGCAAATCGTGGCAAAAATCAATCAAAAATTGCCGATCTTTTTTATAAAAGTTTGGAGCTTTGAGGTTACAATATCGCCAAAAATCACGCCTTGCAAGCTCTATTTTGGCGCCCAGCTTAACGGCTGCGGTGCTCAATCATCATCACCGGCATCGGCCAATTTAATAAGCTGCTCGGTAGTCAAGCCTGCAAACGGGTTGCTGGCAACCTCACCGGAAAGCTCCACATTTTGCTTATCACGCCACAGATCGGGGCGGCGGTTTTTAAGCCAGAATATTTGGGCGGTGGTGTCCGGTACAACCTCTTTGGTTACAACCTTGGTGGTTATAAGCTCCACCTTGCCCGTTTCGGGGTTTACGCCCCTTTCCTTTGTTGTTTCGGTGTATGTATATCCGAGGGCTCTTTTAAGCAGGGCGTTTTCAACCTCAACATCCACAACCTCCTTGCCCCTTTTTAGGGTGGCAGAAATGACAGAAAACTTATTTTTCCACACTCTTAATGTTTCTCGTGTGATGCCCATATTGTGGGCAATCTGCTCATCCGTCAAGCCATCCCGTGCCCAGGCCTCAAGCAGCAGCAAGCCGTCTGGCTCAAGCCACTTTTCGTATTTACCTTTTGCCATACGCTTACGCTCCTTTACAGAAAATAAAAAGAAACAGACAACGGGGCCGGAGAATAGCCCCGCCGCTGTTTCACCAAGGAGGCATTGCCTTATCGGTCAATACCCGCAGTTTATATTTTATCATAAATGAAACGAACAGAACGAACAAAACGAAAATTTTTTAATTATTTTGCTCGTTGGTTTTCTTTATGTACCGGTTGCACGCCATCCTTGCACCGTCTGCGGTACAATCACCGCCGATGCTAAAAGCCAGCTGCACCCACGAAAGCCCATTGATAAAACGCAGGGTAAAGATCATACGCAGGTTGCTGTCCGGTATATCCGCAATGTAACGCTCAAGCCTGTTACGCTCGTGTTGGCATTGGGTGATTTTTGCAGATATGATGGCCTCAAGGTCAACGATCTCGGCAATGTAACGCTCAAGCCGGTTTTCATAGCTTGGGCTTTTCGGCATCCCGTCATAGTTCGGGGATCCCGGTGCGGATGCTCTTGCACGCAGAGCCTCCAGCCTTTCCTTATCCATTTCGATCTCACGGTTAAGGTAGTATAACTGTGATAATTCCTTGAGTGTCATATTGCCGCCTCCTTTACTTTCTTTATTCGTGCTTTTAGTACATTCATCACATTTTCGTGGGTGCTCTCACGGTCCTGCACCGCTGCAAGCACATCCTCATCAACGCAACCCTGTACAACAAGGTAATGCACAAAAACCTTGTCATAGGTGGAGCCCTGCCGCCACAAACGGCACTTGCCCTGGTCATTAAGCTCAAAGCTCCAATTTGGTGTAAACCAGATTATATGCCGGCCACCTGCTTGCAGGTTAAGGCCGTAGGCACAGCTGGCGGGATGCACCAGTAACACATCAATGTTGCCGGCGTTCCAATCATCCTCATCGTTGGTGTCTTTATATACACGCACCCGCAGCTTGGTTTTGGCCAAAGCCTCAAGGATGCGCTCCTTATCGTGTTGAAAGCCATAAAAGGTGATACAATGCTCACCGTTAAGCTGCTCCAGCAATTCCATATACGCATCAAGTTTGCAATCGTGGAGGTGCACGGTGTTGTGGTCATTGTCATAAATGGCACCGGCACAAAACTGTAACAGTTTGCCGGTAAGTACACCGGCGGTGTTGGCCGTGATAACCTCCTCATTTACCTCAAGCAACAGATCACGCTCAAATTGGTTGTAGGCTTTAAGGGCTTTATCATCAAGCACAACAGGGATCTCGTGGTCAATGCACGCAGGCAGCTCCAGGTAGTCCTCGGCTTTCATACTGATGCAAATATCACTTATTGCATTAAGCACGGCAGCCTCGGCTCCGTCTTTTGCCTTGTATTCTGTAAAATGCCCGCCGTGTGTATTGCAATCAAAATACATTTGGCGGTACTGCGTAATGGTCTTGCCCAGCCGTGCACCCTCATCCAGCAAATAGATCTGTGCCCAAAGGTCCTCAATACCTTTGGAGGATGGTGTGCCGGTAAGCAGCACAACCTTACGCATAAAACGGCGTACCAGCTTTAAGGCCTTAAAGCGTTTGCTTTTGCTGCTCTTAAAGCTCGTGCTTTCATCAAGCACCACCATATCAAACGGCCACGCCTGTTTGTAATAGTCAACCAGCCAGGGGATATTTTCACGGTTAATAACATACACATCCGCAGGGGTGTTGAGTGCCTTAATGCGTTTGGTAGCACTCCCCAGGACCGTTACCACACGGAGGTGTTGCAGGTGATCCCACTTGCTTGCCTCTTTGCTCCAGGTACCCTCTGCCACCTTTTTGGGTGCTACAACCAAAGCCTTACGCACGCTCCAGCGGTAGTACCGCAATATGTTTATGGCTGAAAGTGTTATTGAGGTTTTGCCAAGGCCAGGCCGTAAAAACAACCCAACCGCCGGATCCTCAACAATACGCTGGATGCAATAGGCTTGGTAATTATGCGGTTTATATTCCATTGCTCATTACCTCCCTTACAAAGGCATCCACCTTATCCTTGGTGTCTAACCTTAAAACGGCAAAGCCTAAACCCTTAATAAGCCCGCACACCCACTCTTGTAATTTTCGCAGTTTCTTACCAGGGGCCTTTGTTTCCACAAAGTAGATGCGCCCCATTGGCACTAACACGATGCGATCCGGTACGCCATTTTGTCCGGGGCTTACAAATTTAAGTGCCCAGCCGTGTAACTCATTTTTAACCCTCTTGCAGAGGTGTTTTTCAACATCGCTCTCAAGCATCGCAAATTGCCTCCTTTTCGATTTTCTCACACGCACGCATATACGCCCGCATTTAGGCGGGTTAGGCGGTTTTATTTCTTTCAAACTCTCTATTTTTAATAGTTAATAGTAAAAAATGTTAGAATGTTAGAAAATCAATAAAAAGCCTTATTTTATGCGGTTTTGCGGTCTAACAAATAACCTAACAATTAAACAAAACCCCGTTTTTGCGTGTAAAAATGTTAGATTTTAGTTTTCTAACATTCCTACACCAAAAACAAATTGTTAGAGCAAAATGTTAGATGCCTTTATGCACAAAGCCTCTTTGCGTGCCGTAGGGGCCAAAGTGCAGGGTGCCGGGTGATTTTTTCCAGCCTTTTACCGCTGTAATAATCGCATTAAGCTCCCTGGTGTCGGCGTTTTTCATTTCCTTAATGGAGCCGCCGAAAGCCTCGCACCATATCTCAAGGGCACATACACGATCACGGGGCACCAGGGTAACATTACCCTGCACACCGCCTGCCCAGAACATACGCCGCTTATCAAGAGGCCATTTGCTCCAATCATCGGGCACCTGTCGATCCATAAACTCACGCACGATGCCCTCACGGCTGGATGCCTCACGGTGTTCCTCCTGCTTGGCCTTTGCATCCTCCTCAATGGCACCAGTTAAGTACAACGGCTCACCAAGCTGCCACCGCATTACTGCCTCGGCCCACAGTTGATCCACCTCATCATCAAGATCCTTAAACACGCTTTTGGTGCCTCTTTGCTCCCCGGTGTCAACGGGCCAAAAACGGCGGTTGCCGGTGGGATCCTGCAAAAACTCTGTTTCATTGCAGGTGCCAAAGAACACACAGCAGCGTGGGAGCTCCTTAACATTTCTGCCATAGGCGGGGCGGTATCGGTCTGTTTTCAAAGACAAAAACTGCTTTATGCGGGCAATGTCCGTTTTACGGAAAGCATCAAGCTCCGCAACCTCCACCAGCCAAACGCCCTGGAGCAATTCGCTGGCCTCCTTACCCTCAAAGGTGCGGATGCTGTCATTAAACCAGCCACGGCTCATTTTATCCAAAAGGGTACTTTTACCAAGGCCCTGGGGACCGGTCAAAATAAGCATATTGTCATACTTGCAGCCGGGCGTAAAGGCACGGGCAACAGCTGCCACAAAAGCCTTACGGGTAACGGCACGGTTGTATGCAGTATCTTTGGCGCCGAGGTAGTCAATGAAAAGAGTATCGAGGCGGGGCACGCCATCCCATTTGCCTTTGAGGCCTCCCAGGTAGTCCTGCACCTCATTAAAAGCAAAGCGGTTGGAATGGAGGGAAAGTGCACCATCAATTTTGCCGTTGCCGGTGATCTTATACACCTTTTCAATGTACCAATAAAGGCCTTGGTTATCGTTATCATCCCACAGGCGGCGTTTGGTACGCTGATCCCACGGCAGAGCCCCCAGCACCTCACCACGGTTGGCAAATTGGTTAAGGGCAAACTTACCTTTGAGCATCGGATCGTGCTCCAGGATAATAAGCACATTGTTTATGGTGCCTTTTACTGCACCGGTCTGGGCGCTTGTTTCAAGCAAGGCCATCCAGTTGGCGGGATCATCGGCATTATCGGGGCCGATGCCCTCAAAGTCTTTGGCAGCGTTTGCGTAACGCTCCTGTGCCATAAGGCCTGCAACATCGGCAAGGCCGGTGGCAAACTCACACATAGCAGCGTAAGAGGGCAAGCGGTTGGCGGGTGTGCCAGCCTGTGCCTCATCGTCTGCATCCGCAAACTTATGGAGGCGTACCAGGTCAAAGGCATTTACGAGCCTGCCGGAGCAGGGATCCGTTGCGTGGTGGCTGTATAAAAATTTGCCATTATCATACAGCACAGCACCGCCGGTGGTGGAGCCTCCAATGTATGTGTATCTGCCGGGCATTGTGTCAACGGGCTCGTATATGCCGGGGATCAATTCCTCCATAGCACGGTAAATGTCATAGGTACGGCAGAAAGCACCCACAACGCCGTTTTTGCCCTCCGGATCGCCTTGTTTTACTGCCAGCTTGGTAAACGCCTGCTGCCCCGGCAAAGCGGGCCAGGTGGTCATATCGTGCCAATCTGCGTATGTATCAAGCAAGCCATCCGCTGAAAGCAGGGGCTTATCTGCGGTGAGGTAAACATATTGGCTGTCAGCACAGCAGCTGGGCCAATACATAAGGCGGCTTACCTCAAAGGTGGTGGGATCCGCAAACTCCAGGCCGATGTACTCACCCATTTTGCGTGCAATAGGCTCATACTCATCGGCGGTTACGGTCCTATCCATAGGCAGCAGAATACGGAGGCGGGGTGCCGCCGGCTGGTGCTTACGGGTGCTATATACGCAGTACCCACAGCCCAGAGCCTCAACACGCCGCAGCACATCATCCGTGCCACCTGCGGGGATGTTGTCAAGGTCGAGGGTGATAATATCACGCCCGGTAACATTGTTTGCTTTACGGCGTGGACCGTTAAGGGTACCGCCCATAAAGCCGCCAATATCCTTGAGCTCATCCTGTTGAGCCTTTTTGAGGCTCATATATTCTGCAAGGGTTTCCGTGCCCCTTGCCGGCACTTTTAGCTTTTCCCATAACTCCGATATAAGCAGCGTTTGTGCGGTCCAAAGGGTGGCACGGCGGCTTGCTCCGGCTGATATGGTTATTTTTCTATCATTTAGCATAGCGGTTACTCCTTACCGCCCACCCCACGGGGGGGGCTTACTTAAAAACCCTGCCGGTTTTTCTGTCGCATAATTCAATGCGGTTGGTTACATCAAACCCAGCCTCGTTGGCAATGAATTTGAGCACCTTTATTAAAAAGTTTACTTTGCTTTCAAGGGCTGCCTCCTCCTGGGCAATAGGCTCCAGGGCGGCGTGTGCCGTAGGATCTGCGTAGCCCTCACTATTTCTGTAAGGTATTTTACTCATCGGGTACCTCCTCCGGAAAATGGTATTTTGTAACGGCAATGGGAAAGTCCTCAATTTCACTTGCCCAAAGGCAAAAGCCTTTGCCGTTAATGCGTACCCAGATAAGAGGAACCCCGCCGATGCCATCAAATAAGCTGGCCATCGTTGCCTCCGTACCACAGCAAACAGAAAGCCGCTGTAATACATAAGTCCACGGCGGTATGGCAATGCTGTTGCCAAGTGCCTTGTAGCGTGCACTATCTGCACACTCTTTATGTACTTTACCTTTGCTGTCGGTGTATTCGCCTATATCGGTCCAGCCATCCGGAAAAC